>JBDSJW010000075.1:0-10466 GCA_039917235.1 Kapaibacterium sp. (SeqCode)
CGTCGCATGAAATATCAATGGTTACCGCTTCATGCGACCGACAATTGGGCATCGCTTGTCGCCGCTGTCGAGAATATTCTCAAGAATATCGGTACAGAATATCAGATTACTTTCTCGTAGGTACTTACCAACTGACATAGAATATCAACTGATAAAATATCAAATCATGACGGGAGATATTTCATGATCAAATGTATTGTTGCGATATGGGGGATTTCGAGCGTGATTCCGCATCCTGTTTATCGGCATCAATTGGCGTAAGAGTTCTTAACAGAAAGAATAATTCTGTCATTCTGAGCCGCAGGCGAAGAATCTCGCGGGCACGCTTGGCAGTACAAGCCTGATACTGCGAGGTCCTTCTCTCACTGCCTCGATCAGGATGACAAAAAAGTCTTTCTGTTAGACGCTCTAAGGACTACGTTCCGGCGGGATATCCCCACGGGAAATCCGCCCCGCGTGGTCGGTCATAAAATTCGCGGAATAATGTTGTCGTGAGGCAATTATTTCGGTAACGCGGGGCGGTCCGAAGCGTGTTAAAGGTGTCGATGTCGCAGGTGGGGCATCGGATTCATCATCTAATTCATGGAGTAATACGGTCATGGCGAATATTCGTAGCATTATTGCCGATCTGTCGGCCCGCGAGAAGGAACTCCGCCGGACCGAATTTCTTGCGCCCTGCGTGCAATCGGGTTCGGTTCGGACAAGGATCAGAGGCCTTGTCTACACGCTTGCCCCGCAGCCACGTAATTTCGAGGGATGGGGGATTTTTCGTCCGGTGGATAGCGCCACCGCGCGGCTTGTCGAGGAGGCATCGCTTCCTCGCGTCGATCATTATCTGCGGCTGCTTTCCAGTCTGCGCGTCAGGCTGGCGAGGCGGGTCGGTAATGCCGCGTGGCTTGCCTATCCCGCCAACGAGTCCGACATGCGGCAGCGTTTCGGCTCGGCCCGGCCGATTGTTGTCCATCTGGTCATGGCCGGGAATGCGTTTGATCAGGTCACTGTTGCCTGCGATGGCGGTGCCTGGTGGTTCTCCCAGCTCGATCATCGTGCCGATCCCATTATGGCCGATAGGCTTCGCGATGCCTTTGCCGTCTCCGCCGATCCCAATGTTCTCGACTTCCCCGGCATGACTCCGGAGATGCGCGCCGCCTATCAGATAGCCCTTACGGGACGGATGGTCAGCGGAGCGGGGCGGGAGAAGCAGGATGAGGTGCGGCTGCGCGCGGCGCTTCGCGTGGGAGGCGGAACACTCGATCGCTTTGCCGATCGGGGGGAGTTCTGGCTTGTGGAGTGGCGCACCGCCGATGGCGAGGAACATTATTCCGCCATCGGCAAAAGCGATCTCACCGTGATCAGCTCGGGCATTTGCCTCGACGGTCGCGATCGGGATTTCGATCTTCAGTCGCTTGTGGGCGTGATGGAGATGCAGTGATGCGGATAAGGGAATTGCCGGTAATTCCCCGTTCCACATATTCCATACGGCGGTGATGATGGCGATTGTCATCACCGCCGGGATATTCACCATTCGACGATAAACAAATTATTTCATGTCGATATTCCATCATGAAGCCCTCTACCGCAGGGCCGGGCTGATGTCGCTTGCCCGCGATCTGAAGGTGACGATCTGCGGTGCCGGGGCTCTCGGGGGAACCATGGCCGACCATCTCGCGCGCACCGGATTTGCACATATCACCATTATCGATCGCGATCGCGTCGAGGAACGGAATCTCTCGATGGGACCGTATTTCCGTGGCGATATCGGCGCGCTCAAGGTGACGATTCTGGCGAATTTCATCTATCGTGCCGTGGGCACGGCGGTGGAGACGATCGCAAAGGAATTAACGACGGAAAATGCGGGGAAAATGCTGCGGGGGAGCGGGCTGGTGCTCGATCTGTTCGATAACAGCATTGCCCGATCAGCCGTGACGGTGGAATGTTCCAGACTGGAAATACCATGTCTGCATGTGGGCCTTGCCGGTGACTACGCGGAGATCATCTGGAACCGGGAATATAGAGTCCCATCGGCGGCGCAGGATGATATCTGCGATTATCCGCTGGCGCGGAATCTGGTGCTGATGGCCGTCGCGGTCGCGGGAGAAACGGTAATGGAATGGCTTGCAACGGGCCGGGAGAAAAGCCATACGGTAACATTGCGCGATTTCGCCATCCGCCCGTTCAACGAATAATATCACGATAATGGATCGGCATGGAATTGATACTCATGCCGATCCATTGAACAGTGCGTACCAGCGCGGGGATGCATAGCCGATAATGAGCCTTCAGGGCTTTGCCGTGGCGCGGTTGAGCGCAATCGTCGCATGCGCGGTCGCCAGAAGCGGATCATCCTCCTTCATCAGCACCCCTTCCTGATTTTCAAACCGACCGTCCTCAAGCTGTTCCCTGCTTAATATCCCGATGATCTTCTTTCGCCAGTCCCCCGGCCAGCCGAGTCGCGCATAGACTTCCGATCGGACCGAGAGATGGTAATAGTGCATTGCAACGTCCCATGCCGCCGGATCTCCCTCGGGAATTCCCTCCGGAAGCTCCAGCCGTGGGTGTGCTTCAAGCCAGCGCCGCGCCGCCGTAATTCGCTCATCATTTGCGGGAACTCCCGCCGCCAGCAGGCTCAGAACGCCATCGCAGGTGGCGGTGGCATAGCTCCGGAATTCCGCCCCATTGCTTGAGTCGATTTTTCCCTTGTTTGCATCCGGCACAACCGGGGAGAAATAAAAACCTCCATCATATCCATTGCTGCTCCGTGCGCCGGGCAGAGCTCCTGGTTGCGGGCGCGTATCAAGCGGATGACGTTGCACCATCAGCAGAAATATCCTGGCGCGGTTATACAGCGGTTGATCGCCATACCCCGATTCGCGGATTGCCTCCAGGCATCGGCGGGTGTGTGAAAGATCCATATGGCCCGGATCGCCGGGGGACAGGCCGAGCGCTCCAAAACCCCAGCCTCCATATGCCGGAGAAAGGGAATCGAACCCGCGCGATTCGTTGTACTGTTCGCCCGCCAGATATTTCACCATGTTTTCAATTAATGGCTTGTCCCGTGGGCGGTTAACTTTTAATAAGCAGCGGAGAGCGTATGCCGTGGAATAATTGGGATATTCGAGAATAAGGGAGTCGCGAAGCCCGAGCACGCCACGGTTATCGGTATTTGCCTTGATAAAATCGAGAGCCTTGTCAACGGCTCCGTCGGGACGGGGGGCGATACGTTCGGGAATATCGAGAAGCGTGTTCAGGATAAACGGGGTAAGCGTCTGTCCCGAGCGCATCACCGCGTAGTGCGTGCTTTTCCACGATCCATCCGGGCTCTGTTGCCCCCAGAGATAAACGCAGGCCCGTTGCAGGCGCAACTCATCATCGTTCAGGGGGGGCGATGGTTTTCCGCCACCGCCGCAGCCCTGGGCCATAAGGCATGTCGTGATGATCGAGAGGAGTATGAAATTCCTTCCGATCGAGTGGGGACTGTTCACGTTGTTCATGGCACTCCCCGGGCTGCCGCGGTGATGGCGAAAAAACATCATCGATATATGGTAATTGTATTTCCGCAGAGACTATTGAATTACTTCCGGCACTCAGACTGTTCAAGGACGATCAGCCGCAAGGCGGCCGAATCTGAGCGAATGATGAAGGCCAACGCAGCGGATGACGTCCTTCAGCAGTCTGGTCGATTAGTTGATACGGCGATTTCTGAATGGGTCGGTCGCGCTCCCCACCAGTGCCTTCGCATCCCGATCCGCTGTCAGGCAGAGCATCACGGCGGCGGTGCAGAAGACCGGGCTGGTGATGCAGTGCTGTCCTGACCAGCTTCCATCGGGATTCTGGATTTTCGAGAGGCGCGAGTGCATCTTTTCGTTCCAGTCGGCCCAGGCCTTGCCGCCGTTCATTACCATCGATTCGCTTGTGAGCATATAGCTGAGAAATTCCTCGCCGCCATTATTGCCGAACCCGGAGAGCATCTGCTCATCGCTCAGGCTTTTCACGGCCGCCTGGTTCTGCTTGTATGCACGGTACATCCCCTCCGCCTCGGCTTTCGAAGCGCCCCCCGTCATCAGGTTCTTCAGCGTAACATCGTCCTTTTCCTTGAGTGTTCCAGCTTTTTGTGCCTGCACGATGACCTGGCGTGCCCGCACCGCGTCGGTTGCCGTGGAACGCTGTCCGCTGGCGCTGGAGTAGAGTGCCACACCGGCGGCGGATTCCGTTTTGACTTTTCCACTGACCGTGTCGAAATTCTGCATCTGGTACTCCTGCGATCTCGCCACGACTTTCTTATCAACATCCCGCCCGGCCGACTGCGCATATTCGAGCGCGGAATTCGCCATGGTCGATGAGAGCACGGGTGCCCATCCGCCATGATTCCAGCTTCCGTCGGCCTTTTGCGAGTGCTCTATTTTTCGGACGCATTTATCGAGTGCCGCGGTGGTGCGTTGTTTCAGGGCCGGTTCATCATCCAGATTCGGGAGAACCTTGGCGAGAAATTGCGCGCAGAGCGAGACATCGATATACTGTCCCAGTTTTACCTGCGGCTGCGTTCCCGCTAAATCGGTGACATTCGGATTTTCCTCTTTCGATGCATCGACCACGGCGATGATTTTCTGAAGCGCTTTGCGGATATTTTCGCGGTACTCACCGCTGTTGACGGTATTGCCGGCGCGGAGAAATGCCATCGCCGTAAATGCGGTGGTTCCCGGGTCGGTCTGCACGGCGTTTGGATCGCGCATCTCCTGGTTTGCGTGGCTGCCCGCGCCCCAGCCGCCATCGGGATGCTGCGCCGCCGCAAGCCATTTCAATCCCGTTTTCATAAATGGCTCGATATCGCGTGGCGCGACCGTGGAATCCTTTTCGGGAATTTCCTGTTTATCCACCATTGATACGCGAATTACGGGGATATCCTCCCGTATCCGCTCGTGGGGCTTTCCGCAGCCGGAGAGCCATCCCCATGCAAGCATTCCCACGAGGATCATCGGGACCGATAAATGTCCGCTCACTCGCATGGTTGTTTGGATCGTTGTGTTCATTTCATCTCCTCGATATCGCATGAATAAATGGATCGATTGGAGCTATCGGCGGAATATTTCCCGACACTTACAAACGGCCGTTTGAGGGCCATTCCGCCGGAGTATCCGCGTGATAGAGACAATAATGCCATCCCGTTTCTCCGTGCGGAGTCGGGTAAAGGCTTGCATATGAACAGTGCACCATCCGTTGAACAGAGTGAAGACGAGGGGTGATATCGATGTAACACCCGCGAAAGTTTTTTTTCGGCGGGATGCGAGCGATGAATTCTCCGGGACTTTCTCAACCGACTTCCGAACATAACGAAGGCCATTTCCTCCGGTGGAAGAAATGGCCTGTCGTAATTATCGATCGATGATTATCAGCGGCAATTACCGCGCAATGCCTATCCGTTCGGTGGCGATAACCTTGCCGTTGGCGCGCAACTGAGCCACATAACTTCCGGAGGGAAGGCTCCCCGCCGGGATCGTTCCCTGATTATCAAGGACATCGGTGGAGGAGATTCTCTGCCCCATGATGGAGTAGAGAATGATCTCGCGATCGCGCCCGGCCACCGATGGGTCCAGCGTGAACCGGAGAAGGCCGCCGTCAACTCGCGCGCTCAGCCCCGATGTTCCCAGCCCCGGGAGCACATACTCCACGCCGGTTGTCGGAAGCGGCAGGTTGGTGGAGGCCGGGATCAACTGGCCGCGTGCCTCTCCATTGCCGAATGCCGTGGTATGGAAATTTGCGTAGGCGCCGGTCGTGCGGAGGAGTATCGCCTGTTCGAGCGATATCTCGATGGAATCGACGGCCCAGACGGTGATAAAGCCGGTCATCGGAATCTGCACGGGACCGCTTACGCCGATCCTCCCCTGATGAATATGCGCCTGCCCGATCGGCCCGGTTGTCCCTTCAACGATAAAGCTGGCCGTAAGCCTTTTTCCGCCGCGGATCAGCGCGATGCCGGTGCCTGAAGCAGTGGAGCCGCTGACCGGCGGGACTTCATTTGCCGGCGAAATCGCGGCGCTGAAAAGCTCGTATGTCTGCACCTGTCCCCGAATCTCTCCCGCCGGATACTGCGCCGTGTGGATGTTCACGTAAAAGCGGCCGGCGATCATATCGGCGATATCGGCATCGCTGAGGTTTCCCCACGATCCGATCGTCTCGCCGGTTGGTTGCGGCATCAGGGGAAGATCGATTGCATGAGCCACCGGCCCGGCCACGCCCGGAGCGCCGCGGTGGAAGTGGGCCATCGTTACTTCGCCGGTGAGGTTGGACCATTTTACATCGTAGGTCGCGGTCCTGCTGGGGAGATCAAGCCAGATAAATGCCTGCCCGGTGCCGGTCGAGTTTGTGGCCGGCGGGGTCTCCTGCGCCGGCTCCAGCGGCTCGGCCGAGAGCGACGGAATGCGGATAACCTGGCTCCGGATCTGTCCTCCGGGGTTCCGCTGCGTGTGAACGTTCACATAGACATTCCCGCTCAGCAGCGACGGAATGACGCTGTCGGTGATGCTGCTCCACGTTCCGGTGGCAGTCCGCGCTCCGGGAGCAAATGCGATTCCCCTGATCACCTGTCCCTGCGTTCCCTCCGGTCCCAGATGGAAATGAGCGCCGGTGATGGTATCGCCGCTCGGCAGCGTCACCGTAAGCCTGTATTCGAGCGATTTGCTCCCGGCATCGTAGCGGAATATGCCAACCCCGACGCCGGCGGTGGTGATGGGGGTGATCGGCGGAATTTCATTTTCCCCGCGAAGCACCGCCACGTGTGATGCCGGAAATGATTCCTGGGCAATCGCGCCGGCCGTGCCGATTCCCAGCAGCGCAAGCGCAAGGAGCGTGAGCGCGGTTTTTTTTCTGTAGGAGGTAGGATGGATCATCAGGTGAATTCTCCGTTTGCTGTTGAATAATTGAGATATACCCGGAAACTAACCACATGCAAAAGACTGACCAACTTCGCTGATGTTGAAGTGGCGGATATTTTCCCGGATTACGTATTGCTCCCCAGCCTGCATCGGATCAGCAGATCGTAGTCGGAATCGGGGGATGGAAGTCCGTAGAGGTGGGCGCCGCTTATCGTGGCAAAGAGAAGAGGATTGCGCTGCGCTGCGATTACGCCCAGAAGCTGGGGTTTGTTCATCACGTGCGATCTCCATTCGAGCGCATGGTTCTCAACTCGGCGAATGTTTCCATAAGGATGGCCGGCGTCAGTCTCTTCTTCTCATCGCCGCTCAGATCCAGCTCAACGGTCCCCTCGTGCATCATCAGCAGCCGCGAGCCGTGGCCGACGGCTTCCTGCATGTCGTGTGTCACCATCAGCGTTGTCAGGCGATGTTCCCGCACCATCCGCTCGGTGAGTAGCATCACCTGCTCGGCGGATCGCGGATCGAGCGCCGCCGTATGTTCGTCCAGAAGGAGGATGTCCGGCTGACGCAGGGTTGCCATCAGGAGCGTAAGCGCCTGGCGCTGGCCGCCGGAGAGAAGCCCTATCGGCGTCTCCAGCCGGTTCTCCAGCCCCATCCCAAGCTCCGCCGTCCGTTCCCGAAGCCGGGCCATCTCGCGGTTATCCAGGCCGATCGATAGGCGTTTCGGGATGCCGCGGAGGGATGCAAGTCGAAGATTTTCGGCGATGGTCATTGTGGGGGCCGTTCCGCTGAAGGGGTTCTGAAACACGCGGCCGATATGGCGGGCACGCTGGTGCCCCGTCATCCGGGTAACATCGATGCCGTTCAGCGAAATCCTCCCGGAGTCCGGCTGAAATCCCCCCGCGATTCCGTTGAGCAGCGTCGATTTCCCCGAGCCGTTTGTCCCTATCACCACCACAAATTCTCCCGCGTCAATGCCGAGCGAAACCTCCCTGAGCGCGCGCACTTCGTTCGGCGTCCCGCGCCCGAATACCCTGGTGAGCTTCTCGATGAGAATCATGGCGTTTGCTCCTGATATATCATCGTACTCTCCCCCTGATCGCGGCGCGCGCCTGCGGCAGCATGATCGTCAGCAGAACAAAGATCGCCGTCACGATCTTCAGATCGGTCGGGTTCAGCCCTATCGAAAGCGTTGCCGCCACCAGCCCGCGGAAGAGGATCGATCCCGTCGCCACGCATATCAGCCGTATCCCTATTCTGAACCGCTCGCCGAACAGCCCGGCCAGCGTATCGCCGATGATCACGCTCGCCAGCCCGAAGACGATAATGCCGATCCCCATGCCGATATCGGCAAAGCCCTGATACTGCGCCACCAGGCTTCCGCTCAGCGCTATCAGCGCGTTGGAGCAGCCGATGCCGATGATCTTCATCCGGTCGGTGGCAACCCCCTGCGCCGCGATCATCACCTCGTTATCCCCCGTGGCCCGCATCGCCAGGCCGAAGTCCGTGCGGAACAACCAGCGGAGGAAGAGGATAAAGGCCGCGACCAGCAGGAGAAACAGGAGGATGGGCGCCAGAAGGCGAAGCGTTGGATCGGCGATATCGGCGAACGGGGAGAGGACTGTCCTGACGCTGATAAGGGGCGTGTTGGAGCGCCCCATGATTCTGAGATTGACCGAGTAGAGCGCGGTCATCACCAGGATGCCGGAGAGAAGCCCGTTGACCTTCAGCTTTGTGTAGATGGCCCCCGTTGCGCTCCCCGCCAGAAAGCCGGCAATCATGGAGGCCGGCACCGCCAGCCAGGGGCTTACCCCGGCGGTCAGCAGCGCGGCTGTCAGGCTTCCCCCCAGCGTCAGTGATCCATCGGCGGTGATGTCCGGGAAGTTGAAAATTCGCATCGTTATGAAAATGCCCATGCCGAGAAAGGCATAGGCAAGTCCAAGGGCGATTGCGCCAAAGAGAAGCTCCATCAGCTGGTTATTTCGCCGACGTGAGTGGTTCGAATCCGGCCGGAGGATTCAGCCCGAGCGCTTTCGCCGTCTCGGGGTTGAACGTCTTCTTCCGCACCGCCACGATCTCCAGCCGCGTGGATTTCGGATCGCGCGATTTCAGATATTGCGCCGCGTTGGCGCCCGCCTGATGTCCCCACTGATAAAAATCAGCGCCGTATGCCGCGAACGCCCCACGTTTCACCAGCCCCGCCTCCGATGTGATGATCGGGAGCTTCTTGTCGGCCATCGTCTTGTAGACCGTTTCAAAGCTGGAGAAGATGATGTTGTCGGGGAGCGCGAAGAAGAGGTCGATCCCCTTTCCCGCCAGCGCCTGCGCGGCCTGCTGGGTTTCGTTGGAGGAGGTTACTGATTCCTCCACAAGCTCCAGTCCCAGGCTTTTGCACATCGCGCGGAGCCGTTCCATGGAGTTCACGGAGTTCGGCTCGGAGCTGTTGTAGAGCGTTCCCACCCGCTTCGCGTTCGGGAAAAGCGTTCTGATCATCGCCACGCTGGTATCGATATAGGCAAGCGTTTCGTAAACCCCGTAGAGGTTCGGCGGGGCGATTTCGTTGCCGGCCGAATCGGTCGTTGTCAGCTTCGCGATGCCGGGGCTGGGGGCCACCATCATAAAGATCGGGATGGTCGATGTCTTGTGCGCGGCGGTGATCATGGCGAGCGTTGTATTCGCCGCTATCAGGTCCACCTTCTGCGCCACCATGTAATCGGCGATCTGGTCGAGCGTGGGGCTGTCCCCCTGCGCGTTCCGGTAGATGATCTTCACGGTGTTGGCGCTCTCGTCAAATCCCCCTTCCTTCAGCGCATCGTAGAATCCCTTCCTTGCCTCATCGATGGTGGCATCCTCGATCGCCTGGATAAAGCCGACCACCGGAACGGCGGTTGCGCCTGTCGTGTTCTTCGTATCGGATGGCGTCTTCTCCTTTGTGCAGCCGGCAAGGGAGGTGAGAAGGGCAAGCGCGAGGATCGAAAAAATTCTGGTAACGGTCATCGAACAAACTGGTTGATGGATACGGGAATCAGCGGCGCGAAGTTAATGAAAGTGTCGCACTATGATCCTTCCCGGCATCGTCCCCCCGCGACTTTCAGGTATCTTTATCGGTTGCTTTTCAAACAGTGGGAGAGGGGGATCATGGGGTCACAAATTACCAAGGCGGAGTATGAGGCGCTGGCATCGTTCCGCTATGCGCTCCGGCAGTTTCTCCGTTTCAGTGAGGAGGCGGTGGTGGGCGTCGGCCTGACGCCGCGGCAGCATCAGGCGCTGCTGGCGATCAGGGGATTTCCCGGGAAGGATCGCGTGGCGATCAGCGAGCTGGCGGAGCGGCTCCAGATACGGCATCACAGCGCCGTCGGGCTGGTGGACAGGATGGTGGCGCAGGGGCTGGTGGCGCGTGAGCCGGCAACGGAGGATCGGCGGCAGGTGCTGGTATCGCTTACCCCGGCCGGCGCCGGCATTCTGGAGCAGCTCTCCTCAACGCATCGCGGGGAGCTTCGGAGGATAGGCCCGGAACTGCGCGCGCAGCTTGAACGGATTGTCGATGGGGTGGAGGCGGATCAGCACGAGAGCCCGGCTACCGGCGATCCAGAAAGT
>JBDSJW010000076.1:0-14923 GCA_039917235.1 Kapaibacterium sp. (SeqCode)
CTTCGGATGGTCCTCTGAGAGTTCGTTCGACATTCGATTCTCCGGTTGTGTCGCATCGGTTGCTCACCGATGCAAGGTACTGGGATATGGCCCGGTTCCCTATTACACAAACTTCCGCGCACTCTCCCAATATCCCGTTATCGTTCCAGATTTTCTCCCCCGTTGCGTTCACAACTGCATCGGCATACTTCCCGTTTGCGACGATGACTACATGTTGGCTGTACCCATCCCCCTCTACAGCTCCATACGATAGATAGTACTCCGGTGAGTGATCCCCGTCAGCGTCGTGGACGATCAGGCTCTCATCAGTATACATGATACCGAGCAGGGGACTTGGAGCCGCGAATGTTGACACAACATAACGTCGTTGCCGGATGGCAGGGCGCCGACCTGGCACCTGTTCAACGATGTGCAGAACGAGCCTCACGTTCCAGCTATCGTCCCCGTAACCACCATGCGCAACATATGATACCACCCCCCAGACTTCCCCCCGCTCCCCACGCCATTTCCAGATCTCCAGCGGATTCCCCTCGAAACGAAAGCCCCGCGCCAGTAGCTCTGCCTGCCCGCTGCGGATCATGCGATACGATGGATGAAGCGCGCATGGATCATCAGAGACCTGAGCCGCCGTCTTGACAGTCGCGGCTGCCCCAAGTATCGCGATCCAGATAATGACAAACCACTTCACGACGATAGATCTCCCGTTGTGCCGGCATCCGGCAAATCACTCCTCTGTCATGGTCGTGCGAATCCCATACATCAGACGAAGGCAATCGAGGCGGCCGATTGTATAGCTTCGAACGCCGACCGGAAGATCCTCCAGACGCCCGCGTCGCACAACATACGAATCGGCGCCGGGAGTGATCATGATATCCACGCGCATGTTCCCCACCAGAACGGCAATGCAGGGCCGCTGCACGCTGTCATCCAGCGCGAGGTAGGCCACGTAGCATTCCAGCTCACCGTCATGATCGAAATCGGATACACAAAACGATCCTAGCAGGTAGCGGACATCGGACGCGACAGACCGCGTTCCAGCCTCGAAATAATCCGCTGCATCCACCGTTCGCCGGGCGATCCGCTGGAGACGGCCATTGCTGTCGTGAGTAAACAGATTAATATCGAGGAGAGATATTTCGGCATGCCGTCCTGAATTCCGCGGCATCACGTAGGATAACGTCGCCCCCATATCCCGCAGCCCATCCTCCCAGTTCCAACACTCGATGGTAGTTCCACGAAAGGCATGCTCCTCCCCACATTCGCCCCTCAACATGCGCGTGGGATTGATAGCAGTATCCGGGGCACATCGCACGGAGTCGTTGCCGGGATGGCCGGGCAGAACCGATACATCTGTCTGGGGAGTTTCGATGAACCGGCCAGCACATACGACCGCCGCAATCGCCGCCGTGGCAAACATGATCGGTACAGTCATGAAGACATGCTCAATTCAAGCAGTTCGGTGCCACTACCAATTTGGAGTGACGATAGCCTGACCTCGTACTCAGAATCCCTCGTACCCGGACATGATGCCGGTCGCGTCCCCTTGCCGGCGGGATAGGACACTATCGTTACGGCGTCATGCTGATTGCCTCCAAGCAAAAGATAGTCTCCATTGGCAGCGAATCCAACAAAACGTCCGACGTGACCGCCACCGTGCATTACCTCTCCATGCTCCCATAATGGGTAGCCTTGTAGATGACCAGATCACCATACTTGGTCGTGGAATACGGGATACTCAAGCCCTCCGCGTCGGCTGCACAACACCTACTTGCCCGGCTCAAGAGAGTGGCAAATAGTCCAAAACCTTCCCCCAAAAAACAAAAACCCCGAATTCTAACGAATTTCGGGGTTTTCTGCGGAGAGAGCGAGATTCGAACCTTTTATATTGATTCATACCGCCCGATACCCCATCTTCCTACAAGAACCTGCGAATTATTCAATCTGTCGCGGTTTTATCGCGATTCTGGGGGAATGCCTACATAAGAGAAAGTGCATGGGAATAGAAAAAACCTTCCCCCAGACCTTCCCCCGCTTTATCTTACGGTCATGATGTACCGCGTGACCTTCTACCTGAAAAACCCGAACGCCAAACGGGATACCCTCATCTACGCCTTCCCTCACTTCGATGGCGTCTCGCTAAAGCTCTCGACCGGGCTGAAGATTCATCCCAGTCTCTGGAGCTCCAAGCGGCAACGCGCCCGGACTGGGAGCACCATAGAGACCGAACTGAACCACCGGCTTGATTATATCGCCCAGACGCTGAAGCTGATCTACCTCCAGTTGCTGAACGCGGGGGAACAACCTACCCCGGAGACAATCAAACAACGTTACCGCCCGGCTGCCGACTCTGCTCCTCCCGAGGATATTCAGATATCGCCGTTGGATGGCTATGATGCCTTTCTGGAGGCGAAACAGGGGAGACTACAACCAGGTTCGCTTCAGGTGCACCGAACGGCAAAGAAGCACCTGAAGCAGTTCTCAGAGAAGGCAAAGATGACGATCGGGTACGACCAGATGGATCGTGCCTTTCTCGACAAGTTTATCAATTACCTCCTGCATGTTGGGAAACTGAACAACACGACAGCGAAAAAGGTCGTAACGACCGTCGGCACCTACCTCCGTTGGGCATATGATCAGGGATATACCACCAGCACCGAGTTCCGGCGCTTCACGCAGAAAGCACTGCCATCGGGGGAGCGGCCAGATAAGGCGTATCTCACAATGGCGGAGCTGGAGGCAATCATGGGGTTGGATCTCTCTGCAAATGCCCGTCTCGACCGCGTGCGAGATCTGTTCGTACTTCAGGCCCACACCGGATTACGCTATGGCGATGTACAACGGCTGGCTCCCGAACACATTCATGGGGATACGATAAGGCTGGTGACCACGAAGAACCGGAAGTCCATTGTTATCCCACTTCTCCCAACAGCCCGGGGCATCTGGCAGAAGTACGGAGGCAAGCTGCCCAGCATCACGAACCAGAAACAGAATGACTATCTGAAGGAACTGTGCGAGCTGTCGAAGATTGATACGCCAGTTGTGCTGGTAGACTACCGTGGGGCGCAGCGAATGGAGGAAACGGTTCCGAAGTACAAGGTGATCGGCACACATTCAGCGAAGCGAACGTTTGTGACGATACTTCGGCAGAGAGGGGTTTCGGTAGAGGCTATCATGAAAATTACGGGGAACAACCGGCGGACTATCGAGACGTATATCGTGAATACGGAGAACGATGCGGTCAGTGAAGTGGAGAAAGCCTGGAAGTGATCAGATACTCAATATCCCCCGGTATATAACGGCCATCGCGCATAGAGTAAAGGCCACCCGAAGGCGGCCTTTACCATTCAACTATCCCACGACATCATCCACACTCAAATTATCTTCACTTCATCGACCAGGCTTACCAACCCGGATGAGTTGGTAACCACCACCTTGAAGCGATGGTAGAGCACATTCCCATCCTGAAACTTTATCAGATTGGGATTATCCGGGTTCTCCAGCGTACCTGGATGATCAGCCGACCAGTCGTACACAATCTCATTACCAGCATGTGGGGGAGCGAACGTTTTGATCAAAGTCCACTGCCCCTGCGGGCTCATCTTATAAAGTCGATAGGTCGCGTTGTATGTCGTATGCGGCCATCTCAACACCACATTCGTGAGCTTCCCAACCTTCGTCTGATTTGGCGGATCGGCCATTACGGGGAGCGATTGAACGGTGATGACCGGTGCCCCCGGGTTTACCGTGTCCATCACGCTCACCAGAACCGTCTCGGATGGCAGCGATGGCACTAGCTCCGGCTGGCCATTCTCGTTGACGATACGCCGCGCCATCACCACTCGATAATAGATCGGCTGGCCGTAAGGGATCGATTCGCCCGGCCCTATATCGCTGAACGTATCGCGCACCTCAAAAGGCCCGGTAGTCGATAGATCCTGTGTAAGCAGGATCGGCCCCAATTTCTTCATCGCGCGGATATTGCGAGCATCGGATTCGTTCAGCGCGCGATAGATCCAGATCTCGCGGATACGCTCGCCGGCCGGAGGAGGATTGAACTGGAAAATCACCTCCGGCTTTGTCTCCATAATCGCGTTCTCGGGGTTTACGCGCACCCTCGTCAGGTTCGGGGCGACCGGCGGGAACGTATTCACCAGACGGATCGGCCCCTTTATCACGCTCGCCTCCCCCGCGGCCAGGCCGCTGCTCACTTCACGGGTAAAGTAGAAGTAGACATTTCGCGAGGCACCGTCGAGCGTATAATCGGTGAATCGGACGCGGAAGTTTGGATCGGTCGGCTCGTTCTTCCGGATCATCGGATATGGGTCGAACAGTGCGGCCTCCTCCGGCACCTGCGGGTTCAACAGCTCGCCGTTGGCTCCGCGCAGTGTAGGCTTCTTCGATGAAGTTTGCAGCGTATTGCTCGTCGTTATCTGATGGAACACCACATACGATTCCGTCAGCGGAAGGAACGCGTTGCGTATGGCATCCTTGATCTGCTCCTTAATTGCCGATGGCTTCTTCGAGCCGTTGAAATCCTCCCCGTACGGCCCCCAATAGCCCTCTTCCAGCCCCTTGTCGGGCCGGGGGAAGTGGAAGGCATCACCATACGTCTTGAACTCGCCATTGGAATCGAGATTGGTGTTGATCAGATCGCGCCAGCGCTCCTCCAGATGCGTGTCGTCGGCACGGTACTCCATCAGATTTGGCACGATCTGCCTGATCGTATTCATCGTATAGAGCGCGCCGAGGATCGCCATTTCATCGGCACGATAGAACATCAGGCCGTACGGCTTATGGCCGGTAACGATCGGTGTATCGAATGTATAGCTCGCCTTGCCGTAGATATCCGGTCGCGACGCATAGTCGGGACCGACAGGCTCGGCCGGAGGAAGAAGATCCTGCACCAGCCGGGCCAGATGCACCGCCGGTGAGGTCGGGTGCGAGCGATACATATCGCCATGGCTGTCGAGGCGCGTTGAATGCACCCCTTTTGCCGCCATATAGGTAATGCGGGAAACCTCAGGATCCACCGGCTCAAATGCCGCCACCGGATCGATCCCCTCCTTTGCCTGCCACTCGATATAGATACGATACGACGGATGGAAATTCCCCCACATCGGCGAAGTCCCACCGCCGCTCAGCATCCGATCCTCGGGATCGAAAACCAGCAGCTTCAGATCGGGCGTGGTCTGGATGATCTTCATCACCTCCAGGGAACGGAATTTCGTGCTGTCGTGCGGATCCTTCACCCGCATCGTCCCCTTGTAGAAGGAGATCATCAGACTGGATGGATTGGAGACATAGCTACCGTAGGCACCGAGCACAATCCCGGGCATCGTGACTTCATATAATCCCGTCACATCCGCATGCGCCACGACGGCGTTCTGATGCACCAGACCGCCTATCTGCACCTCCTCTTCCCGACCGCTCGTCACGATCTTCTCAGCGTGCGGAGGGAACTGCACCAGCTTTATGCGATAGGAATCCAGCCGACTCCAGTCGGAGGCCGCCAGATTGTCATCATCGATATTGGCGAGGTTCTCCACCACCAGAAAGAGCTCATCCTTGAGCGGCACCAGAGGTTGCCCCGATTCCATCTTGCCGTCGGCTCCGGCGCAGGAGACCGCTTTGATCCTGAACTTCGCGTAGTTGCTGTTCGAAGCGTCCCGCTCTACCTGCACAATCTCGAAGCGTTCCGACGGAGTCACCAGCAGGCTGCCGATATAACGATGCCTGTCAGCATCGGGAAGGGCGGGGACGATGGTTTCGGTTTTTCGATTGCCCCAGTCATCGTACTGGTCGGTCGTCACCCAGGCATGAGCGGGGTTATCATAGAGGAGTTCCACCTCTTTAATCTTCCCCCGAAGACGCTTGGGCGCCGGGCTGCGGACATAGAAATGAACCTCATCGGCGAACTGATAGGCGAGATCATGGATATGATTCCAATCGAATGTGACGCGCGTCTTCTGGAAATAGCTGCTGTTGTTCTCCGATGGCGCGTTCAGCAACGGAACATCCTCGCGTTGCAGGTATTGGGCCTTCAGATTCAACGGCGGCTGCAACGAGTTCAGCACCGGGAAATCATTCTTGAACGTCTCCGAATAATTCAGCAACGGAGAAACGCGCGAGAACAGGTTGACGCCGTAGATAGCGTAGCGATGCCATGGCTTTGGCTCGCTCGTCCGTGGAATACGATGCGTGAAGATTGGCGGCGGAAGCTCGCCCGGACGCGGCTTCAGATCCGGAATCGCCAGCACCTCCGGCTTGCCCGCGTTGTCGATATACGGATGATAATCCGTCGCGGCCGTCTCCGACGCATCATTGCTCGGATCGGGAATTGCCCACTCCGGCGTGCCGTTCTCACTGAGAAGGCTGGCGTATTTGATACCATAAAGGATTGGACGAGTCTGCAAACCGCGACTGAACCCGGCGCTCCCCTGGAAGAAGGAACCTACCGGAAGATCGAACTCCAGATCGCCGTGATAGAGCCGCATATACCTGTAGGTGCCGAAGCGGGTGTAGCCTTCATCATCCGTGAATGGCTTATCGAGACCTTTCTCCAGCGGCAGCAGCAACGGCGTTACCGGAAGGCGCGCATCGAGCTGCCCCGTGGGAAGCGAGAGATAGCGGTGTATCGTCGGCGGCAGCGGATTCTGTGGGCGTTGCGATTCAAGCGGTTCCGGCGCCTCATATTCAGCCACGTAGATGTAGCGCTTCGTGGAATCGATCACCTGCCAGTCGATCGCCCCAAGGCCGAGCATCCGGGCGATGTGATAATCCTGCGCGCCAAGTTGCAGAAGCTCCAACAGGCTGATCTTCATCGCCGTCAGATCGCCGGGCATGATCGAGTACTCCGTGCTCCAAGCCTCCACATTGTCCCAATCCTTGCTCTTGTCCAGATACTTCTCCACGGCGGCACGCAACGACTGCTGTGGAGGACGATTGTAGATACCGGCCGCGGGATCGGCGGCCTGTGCATGACGTGGTATCCAGCGATCCTTGTAGTTCGCCACCCGCACCCGCATCAGCGGCCTGCTTGGGCCGTCGGTGCTGAACTTCGGCCAGGCGCCGTCAACCGGATATTTGGCGGGATCCTCCAGGCGCGTATACACTTCGTTGTCGTCGAGCGAAAGGCCGAACTGGCCAAACCGTTTCAGCAGATAATGGCGCTTGCTTCCGGCGTAGAAGTCATCGAAGGTCTCCAGCCGTATCACCGTCGGGATGCACGAGACGCATTGGAACAGAGCATACTCGATCGACTCGCTCTCGATGCGGTGGGGATTGGTTGTGCCGTTGATCTGAATGCGCGCGGAGACGAAGTTCGGATCATCGGCGCTGGGATCATCATTTCGCGAGATCGCTTCAAACTTCACCGAGGGGGATACGCCGGGATTGGCGGTGTCCACTTCCAGTGCGAACATCAGTTTTGGAATCGCCTCAACCCGATACACTCCATTGTAATTCTGCCGCACGGTCTGCACATGCGTGGTGTATGGCGGCGCGGAGGGGATCGCCCAGGGATAGTGTCCCGCCTCGAAGCTGATCTGCACGGTAGTCACCGCGTCGCTGAACGTGTCGTCGTACGAGAGATTATTGAATGTCCAGATCACGCCATCGGCATTTGTCCCCTCGATGGCATCCGGGGCAAGTGTCGTCAGATCGATCTTCACCGCAAAGCGCTTGTTCGCTTCATACGGTGCCCGATAGATCTTTACGAAATCATCCTTGCGGTTGAATGGGTTGGTGCCGTAGTAACCGGTCCCCGGCATCGCAAGATTTCCCTTCGGCATGTGATCCCCCAGCAAGCCGAGCAGCGCCCACCGCAGATGCACGCCAACGGAGCTGCCATCAACGCCGACGCGCGTGCCGTCGGTGCTGGTGGAGCCAGCTGCCTGCAGGTAGAGCGACTCCGACTGTATCACCACAGTCTCAAAATTCTCGTCGGTGCAGACCACCCTTCCGGCGCGCTGCATCGCTCCACGCAACGCAACAGTGGCGGCGCGAAGCGGGTCGAGCGCGCCATCCAGAGCAGTAACCACGGCCGGCGCGGGATCGCTGCAACGGAGACAGTAGAGCGTGAAGAAGCTAATGAGGATCCGCACGCGCTTGCATGGAGTATCGGCGCAGGGATCGTTAATGATCGGCGCGTTGATGCTGGGCGCCAGGGTCCACACCCGCTGGTACAGATCAGCGATTGCATTACTCAACTGCGGGTTTCCACCATCGAAGAAATCGACGATGGTGGCGTAGGTATCCCGCTCGCCCGGCGTAAGCCCCGCCACAAAATCGCACGCGCGACAGATGCAATCGAGCAGCTCGATCCATTGAGCGCGATATTCCGTCATCGGGGTTGCGGCGCGCGGCAACTGGTCGGGAATAAGCGCCGCGTATGCATCCGCCTGCGTCGTGAAAATCGCGAAGAAGAGATCGATCACGGCGCGATAGGTCGGAAGAAGTTCCTCGTATCGCGCGCGCGCGGCGGCCATCAGGCCCAGCACAAAGTCCAGCCGCTCGCAGAAGCCTGCCGACTGCGGATAGGCGACCAGCGGAAGCCTGAGCTGTTTCTGAATAGCTGGGATATCGGCACTGATCTGTGTGAGAAGCACCTCGAGCGCTATCACCGGAGCAGATGTGGATGTGGGCGATGTCTCACACAACGTCCGGAAGCGATCCGCAAGCCGCTCGATCTGTCCACATGGATCACTGCTCTGAGTGCAGAAGTTGAAGCCGGCCGTGGCAAGCTCCCCCATATAGGTGTTGTAGGCACTCGTGAAGTCAGCGAGCAGCGTTTCCAATAGCTGGACCTGCTCGCGGCTGGCCGCGTACAGCGGCGAACAGTACCAACTGAGCGAGCGGAGTATGCGGAACAATCCCCAGCACGTTGTCCCATACACGTTCGAGGCAAACGGCGATGGCGTTGGAGGAACGCCGTACAGCCCATCGTGCAGCAGCAGCACGCGTGTGCTGAAGAGTTGATCAAACCGATCGCGCAGCGCCTGCGGCAACTCGTTCCGTCGCATGCAGATCTTCACCAGACAATCCACCATGGCGTTCCACTTCCGGCAGGCCGTCTCGCAGGGCGACATACCCTCGGCCGCGAACGCCGCCAGAAGCGTCTGACGCTTCGCGTCCAGCCAGTTATACGACTCCTCGTAGCCTTGCAATGCGGTCATCGCCTCGGTGCAGCAGAGACATTTATCAAGGACATTACCGAACGCGTAAATCAGATATTCGCAGCAGGTATAGCCGGCATGGAAGGGGAACTGCATCTGCCCGACGAGCATCGGCGCCCCGTGGCTCAACAATTCCTGGGAGCAGAGCTGAGCCTCGATCATCGCGGCGAGCGCGGGATGGCTTGCGGCAATCTGCGGCTTGATCGCGCAGATCCGGCAGAGACATTCGAGGAGATTCAGCCATCTGGTGCAGACCTCGCAGGCATCGCTACATGGAAGCGGGTTATTCAGCTCCGTCGCCGCCAGATCCGAGATTTTCGCGCGGACGATATCGTAGAAGCAATCCACGGCACAGCGCAGATGCGCCGGAAGGGAACGGAAGCTCATATATGCGGCAAGCATCACGCGCACGGCGCGACGCATGCGGGAACAAACGTCGCTCCCGCCCAGTGCGATGCTGTCGGGCAATTCACCCAGCGCCAGCACGATCCCCCCAATCTTCCCCTCGAAACAGGCAAGCGCAGTCACCAGATCGGTATAGGCCTGGTTTGTATAGAGGGGATCCCCAGCCACACGCTGCGGGCAGCAGAGGAACTGGAACATGCGGGGGAGCGCAACGATCCGATCGCACGGAATCGGGATGTCGGAGCATGGCGCAAGCGGCGCATTGCCATCGCCGCAGCACTCATCGTTCAGCAACATCGCGGTTATGGCGGTGATGCTGCCGATGGCGCAGAACGCCATGTTCGTCGCCGGGTTGTTTGTCACCTCGGCCCGGATGCAGTGGCGGCCCACGCTTACCGTCAGCGTCACATCCGCCGATTGCGATGCCGACATGTGTGTGGTACCGGCGGCATGCACCAACGTGTTGTCCAGATAGATGTCGGCGGTGTCATCGGCAAGGTACGTGATCTGTATACGCACCGTCCCGGCCGTACAGACACAGAAACAGCGCTGAAACGTCGTGACGCCAATGAAGCTGTCGACGGCAGTATCATGTGGGGAGATCCAGTCGCTCCCCATCACCGGAGCGCCAATGCTGCCGGTGCCGGTTACGATATTGGAGGCACGTGGAAGAGAGAGCTGAACATCATCAACGCGCGTCACCCTCCACGGCGCAACGCCGGAGACAACCGAAAGCTGCGATGTTGCGCACGATGAATCACATGCCACCAGGTTGCGATACTCGAGCATGATGGTAGCCTGCGGCCCGGCGAGAGCCGTGCGTATCTCCGGGCTTATAGTACCGCCGCAACAGGCGCAATGCCCCACAAACCAGTCGAGCAGACCATGCACCTCGGCGCAGAAACGGTCAAGCGCCGTATTGAACGTTCCGGAGGAAGTGCCAAATACTGTCTGGTACACTCCGGTGATCCCGGTCCCGAAGCCCGTCACGGCAAGATTCAGGACGTTCGCCGCAAGCTGATCGCCCGGGTTGGCGGTCAGTCGATCGCAGAGGCGCCCCATGCAATCGAGGAGTTCCAGCCACTCCTCGCAGAACTGATCAGGCTCATTGCAAATGCCGGGATATGAGATCAGAAGAGCATTATATGCCGACTGGAGCGCGGTGAACTGAGCATCCAGAAACAGCTTGAGCACGGGATTGATCGTCCCCGTGCCGCATAGCCCATTGAAGTACTGGAGGAGCGCGTCGAGCGACTCGCAGATCTCCTGAAACGTCATCGATCCTGGTTGATATGCCCCATACGCATCAAGACCATCTCTTACCCATCGGAGAGCCTTAACAGTCGAGCCGAAGTCCTCCTCTACATTATCCAGAATCTGGGCGTTGAGGGTGTTGGAACGCCGGCAGATTCGCTGGAGGCAATTCAGAATGCTCTGCCATGAACTGCACCACGTTGGTGGGAGCGAAACGGTTGAGCCACAGATGTCCGGGTAGGCCGCCAGAAGCGCAGTATATGCCGATTGTAGTGACGCAAGCTTGGCATCCAGCCGCAACTTGAGAATCGGCTCGATGGTCCCGCTCGGGCAACGAGACGAGAAGAAATTCCACAGCTCATTGACCTTGAAACAGAGGAGGTCGATGCCAGTGGCCCCCGCTGGCGGGGATGCCGGCGTGGCGAAAGCGGTGGTAAACAGATCGCTGATCACGGTGCCAGCATCGTCCAGGATCGCCGATCGCAACGCATTGGTAAAGAGATTTTTCTTCGAGCAGAGGCTCTTGAGACAGTTGAGCGGGGTCATCCAGTCGGTGCAGTTGGTCATCGGCACGGTGGATGCACAGAGGTCGCCATTGCGCGTCTTGAACGCACTCATCGCCGTCTCAAGCTGCCCAAGGTAGGTGTCGAGCTGCGTGCGGCGGATATGGCCGCCGGGAATGGTTCCACCGGGACAGAGCTTGTCGAAATACGCTTTTACCTTGGTAAGAAGCTGGCACGTGTTATCGATCCCCGCTGGAAGGAGACTGCTGATATTCGGGAGATTCAGGAACGTCGCCACATTCCGAACGAACGTGCCGAACGTGTTTTCGATATCGGTGCGGAGCGCTGATGGAAGATTATTCCGCTCCGTGCAGAACTTCGCAAGACAGTCAAGAACGGCCGACCAGCGAGTGCAGAAATTCTTTTCCGGGGGATTGCAGAGGGTGTAGCTGTTGGCCTCCAGGATATCGTTCAGGAACTGGCGCTGGCTGTAGAGCGTGTCGTAATACGGATCGAGTGTCGTGCTCCATGTCGGCTGTACCAGCGGGCAACGCCGGCACCACCACGCCCAGAAGCTTACGATGTAGCTCACCCTGTCGCAGTTGATCGAAGGGTTCACCGGAGCAATTCCCGACGGCATCCCCTCGCTGATCGCGATCGGCTTTACCTGCGAATAGAGCGAGTCAACCTGAGAGGCGATATTGGCATCGTAGTAGTTGGTAGCGGTGACCGGAAGCGTGGAGCGCTGACGGCAGAAACGGCAGAAGCAGTCCAGCAGCTCGCGCCAGCGCCGGCATAGCTCAAGCACCTGGAAGTCGAGCAGCGGATGCACCGATACCATATAGCTCTCGATGGAATCGGAGACCGTCTCGGAAAAATCATCGAGCGTGAAAACGCGCCCCCACTTGAGCGTCGATACCGAGAGGCCGGCCCCCATCACCACGTTGAACGAGAATGTCTGTAGGTCGAGAAATGTACTCCCCGCGGGGGTAAGTCCCAGACCCAGATCGTTGCTCAACCGTTGCAGCCGCGGAGTATAGGCCTGGAACGTCTGGTTCAGATAGATCACCTCCGGGCGCGTGTAGAAATCGCTAAGCTGCGAAGCGCCCAGACAGAGCCATCGACCGAAGGTGGACCAGTCGTAGCGGTTGCGGCAGAGCCATTGGGGATCGTAGGAAACAGGATAATCACGCCAGCGGGAACGATACTGGAGAGCAAACGTTGCCTTGGGACCACTGCTTGGCCCGACCAGAACGTTCATCGTGAAGACCTGATCCGACGGCCCGGAGAGGATTGAGTAGGAGGTAGTGGTGGTGCCCGATACCGGCACGCCGCTATTGTTGCCGGTAATGCCCGCCTGCGTGGACATGCTGAATGGTCCGAGGCTTCGATCTACCGCCAGCCCTCCCAGGTTCTCCGTCAGATTGAGTGTTGACCCCGGCGAGATCAGCATCTGGATCTGATTGATCTCCCCGGCGACATTGAAATTGAATGAGAAGTTCGAACCTACGTTGGGGCCGGTATAGGTGATCTTCTCGAGCGTCAGTAGCGCTATCTGTGGCTGACTCATTGTATTATATCGATTAGGAATTCACGTTGTATTAATAATGCGGTGCGGTTGCCGCGCCATCCGGCGGCGGGGGCCGGCGGGAATAAATCCTCGCCAGCCCTGCCATATCGGAAGTCGGCGGCGGCGGTCAGCAAATGCGCCGTGCGCGCTATTCAATCATAATCGTGGCAATTACAGCGGGCACGCTTATCTCCTCCCACCCATCAGGATTGATGGTCCTCCGCATCATCCGCGCAACGTCGTACTCCTTGCCGTTGAAGAGTCTGTAGGTGAATGTGATGTCGATCTGCCCTGTGGGGAATGTGAGATCATCCTTTGTGAGGAGGATACGCGTGGCATCCTTTGCAAAGAGCTTCTTCGTTCCGGTCACATTCACGTTAACCCCATTCTCCAGCTCAGCGACCGGCTGCTTCGGATCGTTGAACGGCTCGGGGCTTCGCGCCATCACACCCAGCACCGTTACCGTCCCCCCTTCCGTCTTGGTCAGAATCGCGAACTCGGTTGTGGCAGGACGCTCCATCGTGCCAAGACGGAGAGCGCCATCGATCATCCGTTCCAGCTTATCACCGTACTGCGTGCCCAGCAGATCGTAGCGCGCCGCATCGGGAGCAGCCGCTGGGCGTTGATCCTTCAGGATGGCGAGGGCCATCGCCGCATCGGCCGGATCGACATTGATAACGTACTGCGCCCTTGTTGGCGAGTTCCCGGGCTTCAACAGATAGCTTTCGATATGCTCGGCGAAAGTGCGGTAGCGCGATGTCTGGAAAACGAATTTGTGCACCGGCCGCTCGACCGGATCATCATCACCAAGCTTCAGCACCGAGTGCATGATGGCGGTGTAGAGCTTGCTCGGGATCAGCGTCAGGCTGAACGGGATCTCGCTGTTTCGCGCGGGCGGGGTATTGCTGAGACGTTCGATCGGCGCGAACTCCAGACAATCCTCACCGGCATTCTTCATGATATAATCGAAGGTCTCCACATCGGGGGATACCGGCGGCAGGAGATCCTTCTTCCACCCCGCCATTATCTCGATGGCAGGAGCGTCGGGAGAGAATCCGGGGTCACGTATGATAAACTTCAACCTGGCCTGCACCTTATGCAGTTTACCGTTGTCGTAGAGATCCCATTCGCCGAACATGGAGTTCATATAGTCCTTCTCATAGAAGAGAAGGATCTTACTCCCCTCATAATAAAGAGGCTTGGCACCGATGATATTGCCGTCGGCGTTGGGATAACTCCTGAGGTAATCGATATACTGCTTTAACCCCGTGTACTGGAACGTCTCCTCCTTTTTCTGGTCCAACAGCAACTGGTAACGCGGGTGTATGAACGTCAGAGCCTCAACCGGCCCTTCCTCGTGGAAATGACCGACAGGGCCGGCGGTACGGAACCCGAAGAAATGCTGGCGACGATAGCCGAGGTTCTTATCCATCTCGCCGATCCACTCCGTGGTGACCAGACGTATCGCATACCGTGTATTCGGTCGCCAGAGCGGCTGCGTAATCTTATTAAGGCTGTAGATCGTCGAGTTGTTGACATCACGCACCAGCTCACCATCAGGGAGGGTATCGTTGTAATCGGCCTCCTCATCGGTCAGCCAGCAGACTTTCAGCAGATAGGTCGCGCAGGGAAGCGGCCCCTGGCATGCGCCCACCGGTGCAATCACGATCCGATCAATCCGCTGATCGCCCGCTCCCCCATACTCTACCGCGGTCCCAAGCTGGTTGGCGTTAAGTCGCACACGCTTCTTCAACGGATCGTATGGAGGGTCACCCGGCGGCGGGCAGAATCGCGAGCGCGCATTTGTAAGCTCCGTCTGCACACGCAGCGCGGTCAGGAGGGAAGCATGATTTCCGAAGATGGTTCGTATCGATCCCAGTTCGGTGTAGTTCCCGATATGCGAGCCGAAGTAATTGATAATCACGCGCACCTTCCGGCAACGATCGGCCGTCCTCCGATTCGGCAACGTCTCCAGCCCCAACTCCTCCCCCCACTCAAGGGACTTCTTTGCCAGAGCC
>JBDSJW010000077.1:0-9406 GCA_039917235.1 Kapaibacterium sp. (SeqCode)
GGCATCCTCCGAACCGCTTCCTCCAAGATAGGTCTCCCAGATCAGCCTTCCCGCTCCGTCCAGCCGCGCCAGCATGGCATCCTGGCCGCCGTTGAGCTTGCGTGATATGGCATCCGCGGTGACCGGAAGGTCATCGCTGAAGGTCAGGCAGCCGGCAAGGATGGTTCCGTTCGGGTCGAGCGCCAGCGCCTTGACCTGATCGATATGCGTTCCCCCCAGATATGTCCCCCAGATCTCCTTTCCCTGAACATCGATCTTGATGATAAATCCATCGGTTCTTCCGGCGAGCTTTGGCTGCGCAACGCCGCCGGTTACGGGAAAATCGGAACTGCTGGTCCATCCGCCTATCAGGCTTGCGCCCCCCGGCAGCATGGCCGTGGCAAACGCCGCCTCATCCCCCCTCCCCGCGTAGAAACTGCTCCACCGGAGAGCGCCGTTTCCGTCCAGCCTGACCGCCACAACGTCGGTTCCGAAGATGTGATTCGGCCCGAACGCGCCGGGGGTTGTCCTGAAGGTTCCCCCCTCCGAGCTGCCGACGGCAAGGATATCGCCGTTCAGATCTGTCGCCACGCCGTAGGCGGTCTCCGAGGCATCGCCGCCATAGTACGTTCCCCAGAGACGCGCGCCATCGCGATCGAACTTCACCATAAACATATCGCTGGCATCACTGAGCGCCGATCGCCCGCCGAATGTGCTCTGCGCCACGGCGCCGGTTATCGGGAAGTCGCGGCTTGCGGTGGCGCCGACCATCACCACGTTATCGGCCGAGTCGATGGCAACACCGAATGCGAACTCGTTTGATGAGCCGCCGTAGTAAGTGCTCCAGATCAGGTTTCCATCGGGATCGAGCTTCGCGGCGAATGCGTCGCCGTAGTTGGTGGCGGAGTTGGAGCCGCCGCCGGTGTTGATCAGCTCTCCGCCGGCATAGTTCTTCTGAAAGGCATTCGCCGTCACCGGCAGCCGGCTGCTCTGCGTCCCGCCGACAATCACGACATTCCCCCGCTTGTCGATGGCGATCGCCTGCGCCAGATCGGCCTCCTCGCCGCCGAAATAGGTTGCCCATATCCGCTTTCCGGTCCCGTCGAACTTTGCCACGAACGCATCGCTGGTCCCCCCGAGCGCGCTCCCGCCGGGGATTCGGCCGGCGGCCCCCGGATCAACCGGGAAGTTGGGGCTGTAGGAGAACCCGGCAACGTAGATATTCCCGGCCGCGTCCAGCGCCATCCCTCCGGTTCCATCCAGCCCGTTCCCGCCGTAATACGTTGCCCAGACGATCCCCGGATCGATCACCAGCGTTCTTCCGCGATCGTATCGCCCCACGTGGTAGGAGAGGGTATCGCCCGAGACGACATAGCTGCTGACGACCGCCGCGGGATGCGCCCTTGCGCGATCCGCGGGACGGAGAAAGGTCACCGGCGCCTCTTCGCGAAGGGTTCCCAGAGGGTTGGTGACACGGAGACCTCTGTCCGGCGAGCGCTCCACGGCGGAGGCCGCGACATAACGAAAGCGGACATCATCAACCCGTCCGCCGGGATGGACAACGATATCGTACTTCAGCCCTTTGCCGTTGGAATAAAGAACAAGGTCGATATGCGGATAGAGATCGCGATAGATCAATCGTCCCCACGAACCGGCATGCGTCGTTACCGGCGCGCCGTCGATATGAAAATTATCGGCATGACCGGTCGGAAGTTCCGGGATGATCACAGGATCGGGGTTTGCGCCGATAAACTCCAGATCCATCCTGTAGCTTTCGGCGGCGGTCAGGGTCGGACGGATCCGAAGCCCGGAGGGGGAATATTCAAATCGTGTGAAGAGATAGCTGATGCCGTGGCGCGTGAAATAGAGGTTCACGCCGGAGGCGCCGGCGGTGTAGAGGATATCAGGCCGTGAGTTTCCGCGCGTATCATGGACCTGTCCCCTGTTCTCCAGAAACTCCACGTGATCGGCCGCATCGAGCAGACGTTCCGCCGTGACCGCCGGTCCCGCGCAGACCGATGCCGGCCCAGCCAGAAGGAGGAGCATCACGTAGAGAAAAAGCGCGGGAAATCGCCCTCGCGTTCCGGGTTGGGTATCGGTCATGATCGCGTATCCGGGATATCCCGGCGAGTGAGGGTGCCACGGAGCGGCAGCCGGGATTGAACGGCAATAATACACCCGGAAAGCGGTACGGCGAAATGATCGAAACCGTGCAGTGCGATGAATGAACCGGCGGGTGGCGGCAGCCCGGCAATGAAGCCGGTGACGGAAGAAACGTGATCCGTGGTGACGGACCAGAAACCTGCTGAATGACTACGGATACTCGGACTATTCAGGGACAATCAGCCGCACGGTGGCCGAATCTGACCGATTGAAGCCCCCTCCCGGATGCCACGATGAGCAAACGGCGAAGGCCAACGCCGCGGATAACATCCTTCAACAGTCCGCTAGGAGCGTCTACGCCGATGGGAAAGATCCTCCCGAAGCTCCATCATCTCGGCGCGCAGGCCAAGGATGCCGAACATCGGGGCCCAGAGGCCGATAAAGATGCCGATCTCCTTCCGGTTTCCGTCACCGGACGGAGAGAAGAGGAAGAGGTAGGCGGAGATCAGAATGGCAAACCCGGCCAGGGCATACCAGATCATCGGCCCCGCGATAAGCGGCAGGCGCTCGTCGGCGGGCTTTGCGGGCTGCGCGGTCGTCTTGATTTCGATCATTCTTGGTTCCATGAAAAGCAGAACAGCCGGCCCATGCACAAAGTTCCCGGGGCCTCTCTCTCGGCAACCACGGCCGTCTCAGAACGCCGCGTTGAGCGTCACGCGATGCTGTCCGCCGAGCCGTTCCAGGCTGTTGAACGAATAATCGAGCCGGTAATCCTTGAGCACAATGCCGACCCCGCCCGAAAAGCCGGAAAGCCCCTTCG
Source organism: Kapaibacterium sp. (SeqCode) (assembly GCA_039917235.1). Classification (GTDB taxonomy): domain Bacteria; phylum Bacteroidota; class Ignavibacteria; order OLB7; family OLB7; genus JAFDZV01. Next base: position 2,903 of record JBDSJW010000077.1, read on the forward strand.
ATGAGCCTATCGGGACATCCTGGCGAACCCTGTTGTTGTAGCCGATACGGAGACGGATGGGCCTGGAGAGGGTGAACTCGCCACCGACGCTGAAGGCGGCGAACCGATCGATGAAGTTCTCCTGCTCATCCAGCAGGCGACTGAAATTGAGCGCGATCAGCAGCGGAAGCCCGCGAAGCTGGTGCGATACGCCGACGCGGAGATCGACCGGAAGCGGCTCGCTGCTCTGCCCGAACGAGGAGAGCTGGCCGCCGAGATTCTGGATGGAGGCCGCGGCCTGAAACCGGCTTGCCGTATCAGCATAGAGAAGGCCGCCATCAAGCGCGAGCGCGGAGGAACCGTAGGTATCGATCGTCGAGAAGATCGCCTTGGCGTTGACGCCGGCGGAGAACCCTTCTCCCAGCGTCGCCCCCCAGCCGGCGATTGCGATGATATCGCTCGACCCGAACTCCCCCACATCCTGCCCGTTCTTATCGCGCCGCTGGAAGGAACCGTAGTTATTGTACGAGATGCCGAACCCCGTCTTGCCGATGCCGGAGATATCGGTGGCGAACATCAACGAACCGCTGTTGATATCGAGAAGGTGCTTGAACGCCGAAAACGCAACCTGCGATGAATCGATGGTGTTGAGCGTTGCGGGATTGTAGTAGATGGCGGAGACATCGTTCATGACGGTGATAAAGCTCCCCCCCATCGCCGATGCCCGCGCGGAGACATCGCTCCGGAGAAAATCATAGATATACGGCTTCTGTGCGCTCGCCGTGGCAACGACCAGAAATAGAGCCATGCCGAGCACGACCGAAGCGAGCCGACCGAAGGTTGATGTCATGAAAAGATTGATTGCTGGGAAAACAGTGTCATGGCAACCGGCCGATTGCGCGGAGAATCGGAGCGACGGGGCCGGCGCCATCACCGCGAATAAGGAGAGGAATGCCGAGATATGCAAGGCAGTCTCCCGCGTGATAGACCGAACCCGCCTGATCGGGACTCCGTTACCGTCCGTCGCCGCGCATCAGAGTGCCGATATCGGTCAGGAGCTTCTGCTTGGCCTCATCCTCCTCGCTATTGTAATAGCCGCGGATATGCCCCTCCTGATCCACAAGAACGAAACGCTTTGAATGGATGATCGGCTCGTTTGGATCGGTCCCCTCCTCCACGGTAAGATGGAAGGAGTTCTTGGCGAGGTCCTGCATCTGCGCCTTCTGCCCCGTCAGGAAAAGCCATCGGTCCGGTTTGGCATCGTACACCTTGGCGTACTCGTTCAGCCGCTGCGGCGTGTCGTTATCGGGATCGACCGTGAAGGTGACAAGCTTGACATCCCCCGCCTTGTCGAGCGATGTCTGGAGATCGCGCATTTTCAGGCTCATCGCCGGGCAGCTTCCGCCGCATTTGGTGAAGATAAAGCTGGCGACCCAGATCTTCCCCTTCAGCGATCCAAGCGCCAACGGCTTTCCGCTCCTCTCGGTCAGCGCGGCATTGGGCACCGGGCCGAAATCGGCGAGCAGATCCTCGGGGCGGGTCCGTTCCCTCTGCTGCATCTCCCGCAACAGCGTCCACGCGCCGGCGCCAATAAGCACCACCACGCTCAGGACGATCACCATGCCGATCCGCGAGCGCCTGCGGGCAACCGAGATTTCGGGGTTCGGGTTCTGTTCCATCATAGTCATCACCATTGATCGATATCGCCCCATCCCTCCCTTATGCACAACCGATGCCGGCGCGAGGGGAGATCAGAAGACGAAGAGGAAAAGGAAGAGTCCCACCCAGACGAGGGAGACAAAATGCCAGTAGATAGACGCCACCGCCACGAAGTTCCGGCTGTTCAGGGTGATCGCGTTGCGCCATGCCTTGATTGCAAGGACCGCAAGGATAACCACGCCGCCAAGCACATGCAGACCGTGCGCCCATGTCAGCAGATAGAAGATGCCGCCGTAGATGCTCGAACTGGGGAGCATCCCGCCGCGGATCAGCAGATTCCACTCGTAGAACTGGATGGCGAGAAAGAGCATCCCCAGCGCAAACGTGGCAAGGGCGCCGATCCTGAACAGATTTGCATTCCCACGTTTCAGCCCCCGCGTTGCCAGGATCAGCATAAGGCTGCTGGCGAGGATGATGATGGTGTTGACCCCGGCCGCACCGATCGGCAGCCGCTGCATCCCGTCAAAATTGCCGCTGCCGAACCGGAGCACCAGAAAGCCCGACATCAGCCCGCCGAAGAGCATCACCTCCGATGCCACAAAGAGCATCATCCCAAGCCGCGAATTGCTGACGAGCTGTCCCCCGCCCCGGACTACCCCCGGCTGTGCTGATTTCATCCCCGATCTCCGGTTGTTACCATAATGGATGAATGCAATGGCGCCTGCGGGGCCATGTTGGTGCCGCCGTACCAGTTCACATAGATCACCGTGGCGATCACCATCACCACGATCACAATCGTGATGATGATCCCGGCCAGCCGGTTGCGGCGGCGAAGCTCATCGCTGCGACGCGCGTTATAGTCGTACGGATCGGAGACACCGTGTCCCGATCCGATTCCGTTGGCTTCCATGATTCACCTTAAAGCTCTTGACAGACTGTTGAAGGACGTCATCCGCGGGGTTGGCCTTCCTCATCTCTCACGCGCGCGATTTCCCGGCGATGCCCGAACAACCGGATGGCTATCCGTGGTCGAACGCCATCAGCAGCAGAAGGGCCGTGAGATAGAAGAGTGAGTAATAGAACAGGTAGCGGGCGTGCTTGTTCTTCCGGGAGATGGCAAGCATCAACCCGAACCCAAGGAAGATAACGCCAAGAGCAAGCGCGCCGAAGAAGTAAATCGATCCGGAGAGGAGGAATATCTTGGGAAGGAGGCTCACCGGAAGGAGCGCGGCCGTGTAGAGAAGGATCTGGCGGCTGGTGCTTCCCCCCTCGGGATCGACCACGGTGAGCATCTTATAGCCGGCCCGCGCATAGTCCTGACGGTACATCCAGGCAAGCGCCAGGAAATGCGGCATCTGCCAGAAGAAGAGGATCGCGAAAAGGACCGCGGCCTCCGGGCTAAGGCTTCCCCGCGCGGCGGCCCACCCCATCACCGGCGGAAGCGCCCCGGGGATGCCGCCGACAACCGTGTTGAGCGTGGAAAGCCGCTTCATCGGCGTGTAGAAGAGGACGTAGCTGACAACCGTCACCGCCCCCAGAACCGCGGTCAGCGGGTTAACCATCAGCCAGAGGTAAAGCGTGCCGCCAATCGTCAGCAGCAGCCCGAACGCGAGCGCCTCAACCGGCGGGAGCTTCCCGGACGGGAGCGGACGGGTCATTGTCCTCCGCATCAGCGTATCGTGCTCCCGTTCCACATACATGTTCAGCGCGCCGCAGCCGCCACCGACCATAAAGGTGCCGATCAGCGTGTGCATCAGGAGCATCACATCGAGCGGGCCCTGCCGCGCAACGTAGAACCCGGCAAGCGTTGTCAGCACCGACAGAAGTGTCAGACGGGGCTTGGTAAGCTCCACGTAATCGCCAAAGCGGGTCATCTTCCTGACCTCATCCGGCTGAAGGATCTTGGTTTCGGTCATGCGCCCACCTCATCGGCTTCCACTGCGCGACCCGATGGGATCGCGACGCGGGCAGGTTCCCGGGAAATGGAAACGGCATCACGATTCGGATCGCGGAGAAGATGCCGCACCTGAATCATCAGCACGACGCTTGTCGCCAGCGTAAGCGCTCCGTTGAGGAGGTGGAGCGATGCAACGGTGAACTGCTTTTCGGTGAGGATGGTCAGAATGCCGAGCGTGATCTGCGCCACGAGCAGGCCAAGCAGGAGAAACGCCGGCCGCCTGATTGCCGATTCCGTCCGCTCCCGCCACACCCTGATCACGGTCCAGAGAACCATGACGGTCACCACGACCGCCCACGCGCGGTGGAGGACGTGGGAGAACATCTCGGCGGCGCTGATATCCTGCATGCCCCGCTTCCAGAGGAGGCCCAGATCGCGCAGCTCATGATTGGCCGCGGCCAGCCGCGCATCGGAAAGCGGCGGAATCCAGCTTCCGAACATCGTCGGAAAATCGGGGATGGCAAGGCCGGCATCGGAATGGCGCATCAGGGCGCCGAAGATAAGCTGAAGGAAGATGACGCCGGTAGTGGCAAGGACAAGGTTCCGCAGAGGGATTCTTCCGCTGTCCGGGGAGGTGGCCGGAGAATTGCTCCAGCGGGGAGATGTCACCACGGCAACGGAAACGACGATGCAGAGATAGATCTGGGCAAGCGTCCCATGGCTGCTGGAGAGCCAGGTCGGGAGATAGAACAGGACGGTAAGCCCGCCAAGGAGCCCCTGCACCAGCACCGCGACCGAGGCCCAGAGGGACAATCGCTTCACCCACTTCCTCTCATCGATCCGGTAGGTGGCAATGGTCAGCGCAAAGGTGAAAAGGCCGGCAACCGAGGCGATCATCCTGTGGGAGTGTTCCCAGAAGATCCCGCCAACCATCTTCTCCCACGGAAAGGAGAACATGAAATGCCCGTAGGTATTGGGCCAGTCCGGCACGGAAAGGCCGGAACTGGTGCTCTTGACCTGCGCCCCGAAGAAGATCAGCGCCACGATCCAGAGCGCCGCGAAGATCGCGTAGCGATGGAGCCACAGGCGCTCGTTATTGGAAATCGTCATGCCCATACCCGCCATTCGGCCTGATTATACGAAAGACTTCACCTGGTTAGTAACGCCCTTAAAAATAACCATGGACCACCATCACTACCACGATCCCGTTACCAACATTTTCCTTTGGTCTGCCGACCGAACCCGCCATCGGCGCGGCGGGTCGTTGAACGGAAAAGGGGAACCGATGCGACTCGGTCCCCCCCATTTCAACGGAACGAACTATCGATCAGTGATGTCCCATCCCCTGCGCCAGCTTCATCCGCTCGGGATCGACCGGGCGGTCCTGCGGCAGATAGTCCTCATCGCTCATCGGCGAGCTGTACTCGTACGGGCCGTGATAGACCGTTGGAACCACATCGAAGTTGCCATGGCCGGTCGGCGAGGGAACGGTCCATTCCAGCGTGTTGGAACGCCACGGGTTGTTCCCGGCGCGCTTGCCGGTCCTGAGCGAGATAAAGATGTTCGCGATAAAGATAAGCTGCGTAAACCCGAGCAGCAGCGCCGAGACGGTGATAAACGTGTTGATCGGCTGGAGATGCGCAAGGTGCGGGTACTCGTTCGGATCGAAAATCCGGCGCATATGTCCGGCGATGCCGAGAATGTGCATCGGGAAGAAGGTGCAGTTGAAGAGGATAAACGTCAGCCAGAAATGGATCTTGCCGATGGTCGGGTTCATCATCCTGCCAAACATCTTCGGGAACCAGAACGTGATGCCGGCAAAGCCCGCGAAGAGCGATCCGCCGAAGAGAACGTAATGGATATGCCCGACGATGAAGTAGGTATCGTGAATAAAGGAATCGACCGGCGTGGAAGCCATGAAGATGCCGGAGAGCCCGCCGATGGTGAACATCGAGACAAATGCCAGCGCGTTGAGCATCGGCACGGTGAACTGGATCTGCCCCCCCCAGAGCGTCCCAAGCCAGTTAAACACCTTGATGGCCGATGGAACCGCGATCACCATCGTGGAGATCATAAACGTTGTGCCAAGCACCGGGTTCATTCCCGACTGGAACATATGATGTCCCCAGACAATCCAGCCGAGGAAGGCGATCGCGGAGATCGAGAAGATCATGGCGCGATAGCCGAAGATCGGCTTGCGGGCGAAGACGGCGAGGATCTCCGAGGTGATTCCCATCGCCGGAAGGATCATGATATACACTTCCGGGTGCCCGAAGAACCAGAAGAGATGCTGCCAGAGAAGCGGCTGCCCTCCTCCGGTATGCCCCGCCAGCGGGTTCCCCGTCACGGTAAGCCCCGCCGGGATAAAGAAGCTGGTGTGAAGCGTGCGATCCATCAGCAGCAGGCCGATCGCCGCCGAGAGGACGGGAATGGCAAGCAGAAGAAGAATCGCGGTGATAAAGATGGCCCAGGTGGGCAAGGGCATTCGGAACATCGTCATGCCGGGGGCCCGCATGTTGATGATCGTTGTGATATAGTTAATCGCCCCCATGACTGACGATACGCCAAGCACAAGGAGCGATAGCCCCCATAGATTTTGTCCTACCCCGACCCCCGTGAAATCGCTGACCGCCGACAGCGGGGCATACGAGGTCCAGCCCGCGGAGGCCGGACCTCCTTCGACGAAGAAGCTCGCCAGCATAAGGAGACCCGCGGGAACCGAGAGCCAGAACGAGAGCATGTTCAACACCGGAAAGGCCATATCGCGGGCGCCGATCTGAAGCGGGATCAGGAAGTTCCCGAACAGACCGATCATCATTGGCATGATGGCAAAGAACACCATGAACGTGGCGTGCATGGTGAAGAGGGTGTTGTAGGTGTTCGGCTGGATCACCGACGCCGTGGCGATCGACTCAGGAACCAGGAACCCCGCCAGATACCAGGGAATGGCCTCACCGGGAAAGCCGAGC
>JBDSJW010000078.1:0-2775 GCA_039917235.1 Kapaibacterium sp. (SeqCode)
GGAGACCGAGCCATGCATGCCGTTGCTGAGGACGACCTTATCGCCGCGCTTGACGCCGCCAAGGAGGGCCTGATGCTCTTTCATCCGCTTCTGCTGCGGGCGGATGATCATAAAGAAAAAGATGCCGATGATCGCCGCGAACATGATCACGGTGCCGCTGAGACCGCCGGCGCCACCGGCCGCCTGTGCAAGAAGAAATGTGGAATTCATCGCTCGCCGATTCGATTGTTATGTAAGTGATTTCGGGCTGGCCGATCTGTTCGGGGACTGCTCCCCTGGGAGCCATCTCCATGATCCGACCGCCCGTCCCGTGTAATATTCCGGCTGTTAACCGAGGCCCTGCGCGGGCGTTTTTCTGGAAGCGTTTATCTCCATTCTCTCGATCGTCTCCCGCATCCAGGAGCTGTATCGTCCGGCCCGTATCTCCGCGCGCGCGCGTTCCATCAGATTGAGATAGAAGAAGAGATTATGGATGGTCGCCAGCACCAGGCCGGTGATCTCATCCACATTGAACAGGTGACGGATATATGCACGGCTGTAGTTCCGGCAGGTCTCGCATCCGCACTCGGGATCGATGGGGGAGGGATCGTTCCGGTGGACGGCGTTGCGCATATTCAGCTTGCCGTTCCAGGTGAACACCGTGCCGTTGCGGGCGTTCCGGGTCGGCATCACGCAGTCGAACATATCGATTCCGCGCGCAATACATTCAAGAAGATTTTGCGGCGTTCCAACCCCCATCAGGTAGCGGGGCTGATCGGCCGGAAGCGCGGGGGCGGTCTCCTCCACCACGCGATACATCACCTCGGTCGGCTCGCCAACCGCCAGCCCGCCGATCGCATAGCCGTCAAACCCCGTCTCCCGCAGCGCTTCCACGCTCCGAAGCCGCAGATCGGCATGCGTCCCCCCCTGCACAATGCCGAAGAGGGACTGCCGGTGCCCGTACGGAAACGGGAGCCTGCGATGATGTTCCCATGCGCGGCGCGCCCAGCGCATCGAGCGCTCCATCGAATCGCGGTGATAATCATAACTGCTCATCGCTGGCGGGCATTCATCCAGCACCATCGCGATATCGGAGCCGATCGTCCTCTGCGTCTCCACCACATTCTCCGGCGTAAACCGCAGCCGCGTCCCGTCGATATGCGACTGAAATTCCACCCCCGCCTCATTCATCTTTCTCAGCTCCTGAAGCGAGAAAACCTGAAAGCCGCCGGAATCGGTGAGGATGGGTCGGTTCCAGTTCATAAACCTGTGAAGCCCTCCGGCCGCCTCCATCAGCTCCATGCCGGGGCGGAGGAAGAGGTGATAGGTGTTTCCCAGGATGATTTGGGCGCCGATCTCCTCAACGTCGCGGGAGCGGAGCGATTTCACGGCGCCGCGCGTTCCCACCGGCATGAATATCGGCGTTTCGACCACGCCGTGATCGGTTTCGAACGTTCCGGCGCGGGCCGCGCTGTGAGGATCGGTATGGGTAACTGCCAGCTTCAATTCCGGTAAACTTACGGAAAACCCATCCGGGGATTTGTGTGCAAACGTAGTGCTTCCGATGTTTCGCGGGGCATCTCCGGCATGGGGTCGCGTGGGGCGGGAAGGGGCCGGGGGAGGGAATCGGCACTATCCTTGCTCTCGATTTCGATAAAAAACATGAGGAATAATGGACAGGATATCTCATCTCAAACGCGCCCTCGCCACCCTGAACGACGCCCGGCGCGATCTCTATGCACGCACCAACGCGCTGACCGAGGAAGAGTTGCAGTTCAAACCATCGCGCGATGCGTGGTCGGTGGGGCAGGTGATGGATCATATCATCAAGTTCGAGGCGCAGTTTGTCGCCGATCTTCGGAAGAAGCTGCTGACGTTCGGGGATGATCCGGTGGAGGATACGCTGATCTCCCAGGTGATGCGCCCGCTGATCTTCACCGGAATGCGTCACGCCAGGGGATTTGTGAAGTTCGAGGCGCCATCGGCACTCCGGCCGGTGCTTGGCTATCCGCATCTCTATCTGGTCTACAAGCTGGCTCAGGTGCGGGAGGTGACCTTCGATGTGGCGGAGCAGCTGGCGCGGCGTGAGGAGATGGTCTACCTGACCGAGCCGCGAACCGGGACGTTGCTCAGCGGCGAGGACTGGCTCTATCTGATAGGGCTACACGAGTCGCGGCATGTTCGGCAGGTGGAACGGGTGATTGCGGCGCTGGAGGATCAGCGGGAACACCGGCGCGCCATCACCAATGGCGTTCACAAAAAACTGATACCGGTTGCCTCGTAGATCAGCCTTCCCGTATTATGTGGCGATATTCATAGCCGCCGGAGCCCACGCCGGGCCAGCGCAATCCTTTCCGGCATCCCCACGCCGGCGGCCCACGCCCATATTACATGCAACAATCGATTCGGCCGAAAAAAGCGGGATGGAGCGAGATCCTTTCATGGACGCTCTTCGACTTCGCGAACACCGGTTTCTATGTGATCATCATCACGCTCGTCTTCCCGATCTACTTCCGGAATACGATCGCCGGCGGCAATGAGGCCTACTGGGGACGCGCCATCTCCGCCTCGATGCTGATCACCGCCGTGATCGGCCCGTTCCTTGGCTCCCTGGCCGATGTCACCAACAAAAAGAAGTTTCTCCTCGCCATCTTCACCGTCGCCTGCATCCTTGCCACCTTTGGCCTCTATTTCACCGGCGCCGGGACAATCACCCTGGGCGTCTTTCTGCTGGTGGTGGCGAACGTCGGGTTCGAGGGGGGGACGATCTTCTACGATGCGTTTCTCCCCGATATC
>JBDSJW010000079.1:0-3987 GCA_039917235.1 Kapaibacterium sp. (SeqCode)
GCGGGCGCGGAGGGTTTTGGTGACCACGCCATCGGTACGGCGGCGAAGTTCCCACTGTCCGTTCCCATCCACCGCATCCATGAACTGGTTGGTGACGCGGACGGAGTTATTGGAGTTCTGCCCGGAGACCGTGATATAGGCCTCCCCTTCATAATGGGTGTTATAGACATCGAAATCGATATGATCCACCCCCTGCTCCACCAGCGTCAGCACGCGGACGATATAGTTCATCGGCACGCCACGGTTCAGCGCCCCCTGCACCAGATCGTGCAGCTCGGTTCCCGGCTGGGTGTAATCGGTGCCGGAAGCCGCGGCCACCACCATGATCTCGTTCAGGAAGAGCTTGCAGATCTTGGAACCGGCCACAAGCGATGCAACCTTCTGCTCCTCCACCATCTTCCAGTCGGTAAAGGTCTCGATATCCGGATGGTCGATGTTAAGGATGACCATCTTCGCGGCGCGACGCGTTGTGCCGCCGGATTTGACGGCGCCGGCCGCGCGATCGGCCACCTTCAGGAAGGACATCAGCCCGGAGGAGACGCCGCCACCGGAAAGGGGCTCGCCGCCGGCGCGAATCGCCGAGAAGTTGGAGCCGGTGCCGGAGCCGTACTTGAAGATCCTCGCCTCCCGCGTAATCAGATCGAAAATCCCCCCCTCGTTCACCAGATCATCGCTCACCGACTGGATAAAGCAGGCATGCGGCTGCGGATGGGTGTAGGCATCGGCGGAACGGGTCAGCTTGCCGGTCTTCGGATCGACGTAATGATGTCCCTGCGCCGGGCCGGTGATGCCGTAGGCATAGGCCAGCCCCGTGTTGAACCACTGCGGGGAGTTCGGAGCGGTCATCTGCTTCAGCAGCATATAGGCGGCCTCATCGTAGAACGCAGCCGCATCCTCATCGCCATCGAAATACCCATGATTCTTCCCCCAGTCCGCCCAGCAACCGGAAAGACGGTTCACCACCTGCCGAACGCTCCGCTCCGGCCCAAGCACCGCCTCCCCATTCTCCTCCAGCACAGGCTTTCCATCGGCGCCGGTCTGGGGCACTCCCGCCTTGCGGAAGTATTTCTGCACCAGAATATCCGTGGCCACCTGTGACCACGCTTTCGGCACCTCGATATCGTGCATCTCGAACACCACCGAACCGTCAGGGTTCCGCAGCACCGAGGAGCGGCGCGCGTACTCGAACTGATCGTAGACATTCTGGCCTGCTTGGGTGAAGAGGCGGGTAATCTTCATAAATCGATTCTCCTGGAAACTGCCGTTTTGCAGTACGTATAGAAGTGAAAAGGAAGGAAAAAGTGCACTCCGGCCCTCCATTCCGGCCTTGTCACCCTGAGCGAGGCGAAGCGTCCGAACCCGGAGGCATCACTTCGCTCAGCACGACAAACCGGGGCCGCTCGCGCGGCCGATCCATCCCGAGACAGACCAATATACGGCCGCCGAAAAGGGGGGTGGAAGCAGATTATTCAATCACGATAACGGATATAGAACATTCCCGTTCTCCGCGTTGAAATGGCGGTCGGACGCCGGTCAATACCAAAAGTCCAGGCCAAATGCCAACACTTTTCATCACGGAGAATTTATTCCTCCCAGCTCCCCCACAGAGCGTTCCGCCAACCTTATCGGTCCCGGCCGACAGAGGATCGGGAGAATGCAAATGGGCAGTTACCCACAGCCGGAGGCCGGAGTTATCCACATACGCACACTCGCCATGTGAGCAGAACATGGACCGGGTGATTTCCTGATTGGCCGCCGCTTACTTACGTTGCGCCCCCCGATCCGATGGGAAAGAACCCCATCGGCCACAAAAAATGATTGCGACGGCAGCCATATGAATTTCGAAACGCTACGCGATTACTCCCTCGGCAAACCGGGAACCACGGAGGGAACTCCGTTCGGTGAGGGAGTTGTCGTATTTTCCGTCATGGGAAAAATGTTCGCTCTGACACCACCGGAGGCAATCCCGTTATCGATCAATCTTAAATGCGATCCCGAGCTTGCCGTGGAATTACGCGATCGATATGAGGCGGTCCGGCCAGGATATCATATGAATAAAAAGCACTGGAATACGATTATTCTCGATGGAACACTATCACCGCGTGAGATTTTTGAAATGATCGATAATTCCTATGCCCTTGTGGTCGCCACGCTGAAAAAATCGGAGCGCATGGCGCTTGAAGGCATGTAGGTCCATGGCCACGCGTTCTGAACAATGCCCGGCGGATGGAATATCCGCGCATCCGACCGTCAAATTCCGGTAATAATTGCCAACCCCTTTCCCCGGCACGAAATTCTGAATATTCGCGCCCATTTTCCCCACGGAGAGATTAATGTCAGTTGACGTCGAACGGCTCGTCGAAATCGAATTATTTACTCTGCTCGATCCCGAGGATCGCCAGGAGCTGGCCGATGTGGTCGATTATATCAAGCTCGACGCCGGAGAGATCTGTTTTGAAACCGGCGAGCCCGGGGATTCCATCATGATAGTCCTGAGCGGCGCCGTCGAATTATCGGTGCGCGATACCGTCGGGCAGAAAATCATCCTGACCGTGGCCGAGCACGGCGAGTTATTCGGCGAATTATCGCTTGTGGAAAGCGGGCCACGAACGGCAACCGCCGTTGCAACCGAGCCGAGCGAGGTGATCGTCCTGGATCGCGGTGATCTTCTCCTCTTCTTCAAGAAAAACCCCGATGCCGCGCTTCACATGCTGGCCGCGATGAGCAGCATCACCCGCAAGGCCGATGACCTTCTCCGCACGCGGGTTTCGCGGAACGTGAATGAGGAGATCGAGGTGCATCTGACGGTGGTCGAGCGGATTGCCGACTGGATCGCCGTCTTCAGCGGGAGCATGGCGTTTCTGACGCTCAACGCCCTCTGGTTTATAGGCTGGATCATGATCAATACGCTGCCGATCGGCATCACGCAGTTCGATCCCTTTCCGTTCGGTCTGTTAACGATGATCGTCTCGCTGGAGGCAATCTTCCTCTCCATCTTCGTCCTCATCAGCCAGAACCGCCAGACGGTCAAGGACCGCGTCCGCTCCGATATTGAATACGATGTCAACGTAAAGGCGGAGATGGAGGTGGCTCATCTGCATGAGAAGACCGACAGGATCTTTGAGACGTTTCTCGAACGGATGACGCGGCTGGAAAAGCTCGTCGGGGCGGGTTTCAAACCCGCCCCCCCAGAACAGTAGAGGCGGTCTTCTCATCAAGAAAGCAGTAAGGGCGGGTTTCAAACCCGCCCCTGCTGGCACCGATACATGCTCCCCTCGTTGTGGTGGTAAAACGGAGGCGGTCTCATTACCATCCTCTCTACGACGACATCCAGTCGAGGACGGTGAAGTCCGGTGTGGTTGTCCGGGACTTCTACTCCCGCTCCAGCGGGTGGTGAACGGCCGGCGTGGTACTCCGGCTGGCTTTTTCTTGTGGTGTTGCTGTCAACAGGTTGACTTACTGGATGCAATGTAATATCTTTAGTGATAGAAATCAACACTATTGTGATATTTCTCTATCAAAAATAACGCTAAAGATATGAGCACTCTGGGAGAACGAGTGAGGCAACTGCGGTTACAGCATAGGCTGTCACAGCAGGAATTTGCCGAAAATCTCGGTATTTCACAAAGTTTCCTCTCCGATATAGAGAGGGATACAAAGATTCCCGGGGGGGATACCCTGCTATCGCTAAAGCGATCATACGGGATAAGCATCGACTGGCTGCTGGGGGGTGAGCTGGAGATTTTTGAGGAGGGAACCCGTATGGACAATAGCGGGAAGAGCCGTATGATTGTACCGCTGACAGTTACCGCCGGTGATGACCGCGTCATGGCCCTTGAAACGAAGATGGCCGAAATGGAACGAGAGATATTGACGCTCCGAGGTCAGATCTCCGCATATAAGGAGATTCTCACTACATTGAAATCCAACTGAGATGAAAAGCGACCGAGACCAGCCTTCCAACGTGTTGCCGATACCAGGGTCCAG
>JBDSJW010000080.1:0-7405 GCA_039917235.1 Kapaibacterium sp. (SeqCode)
ATGGCGGCTCCAAAGGCCGCTGCCTTACCACTTGGCGACGCCTCAGTTTCAGGAAGAGGGTGCCCCATTCCCAATACAAAGGAACAACAAATATACGCCGGGGGTCGGGACGTGCAAAAGTGAATAGATGTGTTACGGCGTGTGCGGCGGCGGCGGAAATGCCGCCGCCGGAACAAGGAATGTCAGTTCCGTGAGAAAAAGCTGGAGATGAAATAGAAGGCGCCCGCCGCCCCGAAGGAGATCAGCAATGTGGTGGTCACCGGAAGATGGATCGGCGCGGACGCGGTCGGGATAACGATATCGCCGGGAAGATGTCCCAGGGCGAACCGCGCGCCGGACATTCCCAGGGCAATCAGCAGAATGCTTCCCCCCCACGCAAGACGGAAGATCGTTCGCCAGTACATATAGGCCTCCATGATCGCATTCTCCATTGGTTCAGGTTGAGAGATCATACCGGATTGCAATCGGATCGATGCCGGTTTGGAGCATTGGCCATGCTCTTCTGGAAACGAGCACGCCGGAAAAATGTTAGGGGGCGCGTTGGGGGAGCTCCTGAACTTCCCTTATGCATTTCCCCGCCCCGCGCGTAACCTTCGTAGATTCGGTTCCGTAGCGGCGGGCCGGCGCGGATCTACCGCGCGACCGCGAGCATATTCCGGTTGTATATGATTTCCATAGAACATCTCGATAAACAGTTTGCCAGCGTTCATGCCGTGAACGACATCTCCCTCCAGGCGCAGCGCGGGGAGATCTTCGGCCTGCTTGGCCCGAACGGCGCCGGTAAATCGACGACGATCAGGATGATCAACAACATCATCCGCCCCGATTCCGGCACCATCCTTTACGATGGCCTGCCGTTCAGCGACTCGATCCGTAACCGTATCGGCTATCTGCCGGAGGAGCGTGGGCTCTACCAGAAGGCGCGCATTCTGGAGACGATCGTCTACTTCGCGCGGCTCAAAAACCTGAGCAATGCGGAGGCGCGCAAACGCGCCGAAATGTGGCTCCTCCGGTTCAATCTGGCCGGGAGCGAGCGACGACGGGTGGAGGAACTTTCGAAGGGAAATCAGCAGAAGGTGCAGATCATCATCGCCCTGATCCACGAGCCCGACTATCTGATTCTTGACGAACCGGCCTCCGGGCTGGACCCGGTGAACCAGGAAACGCTGCGCGATATCGTCGATGAGCAGCGGGCGGCCGGGCGGACCATCCTTTATTCAACTCACCAGATGGAGCTGGCGGAACGGCTCTGCAACCGGATAGCCCTGATCAACCGCGGAAAAGTGGTTCTCTCGGGGACGGTGGACCAGGTGCGCGACGGGCATGCCGGGAATGTGGTGCGGGTGGAATTCCAGGGGGATGGCTCCTTCCTCCGAACGCTGCCGCAGGTGCTGGATGCCGACATGGACGCCAACTACGCGGAGCTGCGGCTGCTCCCCGATGTATCGATCAACGATCTTCTTCCTCATCTGATCGACCGGATCAGGATCTCAAAGATCGAGAGGGTTCGCCCATCGCTTAAATCGATCTTCATCGATACGGTGGCGACTGTGGAGCGGGAGGAGAAGATGCTGGAAGCGGAGCGGCGGCCGAAAAGCGGCCCCTATAACAACGACAGATTCCGGGAGGGGGCGCGATGAACAGAGGAAGAATCGGGGCTATCGCCCGCTGGGAATATCTCCAGAAAGTCCGATCGAAGGGCTTTATCATCTCGCTGCTGCTGACGCCGCTTATTGTGATTCTCTCCACGGTGCTGCCGGCCTACTTCGCGGATCAGCCGCCGGACTCCACGGTGGCAATCGGCGTGATCGACCGGACGGGCCTCTATTTCAACGAGCTAAAGCAGAGCGTGGAGGCCAACGACAAGCTGCCGGATGGCAACCCGGCGTATCTCCTGGCGAACTATCTGCCGGGGAGCCGGCCGTACGATTCGGCGCTTGCCCTTGCCGACCGGGATGCGCTGGCGGGAAAGATCGAGGGGGTGATTCTTTTGTGGGACAGCGCCGGAACCCCACGGGTGGATTACCGGAGCATAAGCCCGAACAACGTCAGGGTGATCAACAACTTCGGCCGCTCCATCCGGAAGCTCATCACCGGGCGTCGCCTGATGGCGGCGGGGATCGACACGGCATTGTACAGCCGGATCTCCAAGGATATCGATGTGGAGCCGGTGAAGATCAGCAAGTCCGGGAAGGCTGAATCCACCGGGTTTCTCCAGACGTTCTTCACGGCGTACGCATGCTGTTTTCTGCTGATGTTCCTGGTGCTGACCACGGGGCAATCGCTGGTGCGAAGTCTGGTGGAGGAGAAGACGAATCGGATCATGGAGCTGCTGATAGGCAACTGCACGCCGCAGGAACTGATGTGGGGGAAGCTGATAGGGCTGAGCGGGCTGGGGCTGACGCAGATGGTGATCTGGGTGATTCTCGGCCTCGGCTTCGCCACGTCGTTCGCAACGCAGGGGGCGGGCGTGATCGCCTCGCTCAAGGGGGTGTATGCGATCCTTCCCCTGATGCTGACCTATATCTTCCTTGGCTACATCTTCTACGCCGCCCTCTTTATCGGCATCGGGTCGCTGGTGACCAACGAACAGGAGGCACAGGTAACCACGTCGGTGCTGACGATGGCGCTGGTGCTGCCGATCTTCGTGGCGCTTGGGGTGATACAGAATCCCGAGATGCCGTACCTCAAAATCCTCACCTACATCCCCCTGTTCACCCCATCGATGATGATGATCAGGGCCGTGACCAAGATGCCCTCAGTTGGGGAGATCATCGGATCGATCGGGGTGATGGTGCTTGCCACATCGCTGGTGGTCTGGGCGGCGGGAAAGATCTTCAGGGTGGCGATTCTCCTCTACGGCAAACGACCATCGTTCAGGGAGATCATCCGGTGGTTGCGGACGGAATAAATGGATGATGCGTGATTGCGTGCGTTGTGTGATTACGTGTGTGTTGCGTGATTGCGTATGTGCGTTATTCGATTGTGTATGTGCGCTATTCGATTTCGTGTACGTTGTTCGATTTCGTATACGTTGTGTGTCGGGGCGGGTTTGAAACCCGCCCGGACGGCATGCACATATTATCGTGAATGACATACAATCACGCATGACATACAATCACGCATGACATACAATCACGCGCCACGCAATCACGCGCAATCCATCAGATATCCACGCACTTCCGCCGCGGTCTTCAGCCGGATCACGTCGCGGGCCATCCTTCCGGCCGTGTCGGTATCGATGGCGCGTATCCGCATCTTCAGCGCTCCCAGCGCAATCGGCTGCACGGAGAGGCGACGGATTCCCAGGCCTATCAGCACGCCGGTTGCCAGCGGGTTGGCGGCCAGCTCGCCGCAGACCGTGAGCGGTATGCCTGCACGGCGGGCGGCCACCGAGCAGGCGCGGATCAGCCGGAGGATGCCGGGATGGAACTCATCGTAATAGCTCGCCAGCGCGTCGTCGGTCCGGTCAACGGCGAGAGTGTACTGGGCAAGATCGTTGGTGCCGAGGGAGAGGAAATCGCATTCCGCCGCGAATGCGTCGGCCGTCAACGCGGCGGCGGGGGTTTCCAGCATCGCGCCGATCAGCATATGCTCATCGAACCGGACGTTCTTCGCGCGGAGCTTCCCCCCCACATCGGCTATCACCTCCTTCAGTCGCCTGATCTCCTCCACCGAGGAGACCATTGGGAACATCAGCTTCAGGTTTTTCATCGAGGAGGCGCGGAGCACCGCCTCGATCTGCCGGTCCAGCACCTCCCTGCGGGCCAGCAGCAGCCGCGTTCCCCGCATGCCGAGCGGTGAGCTGTTCCTTCCCCAGATCTCCCCCGCCAGCTTCTCGCTTCCGATATCGAAGGCGCGCAACGTCACCGGCAGAGGATATGCGCGTTCGGCGAGCTGGCGATAGTAGCTGTACTGCTCATCCATGCTCACATCGCCGCTACGCCCCATCACCAGATACTCCGTCCGCATCAGGCCTATCTCCTCGGCTCCGTTCTCCAGCGCCGCGTCCACCTCGTCGATCATATCCAGGTTGGCGGCCAGGGCGATCCGGGTTCCGTCGGATGTTTCGGCCGGAAGATCACGGAGCGATCCGAGCTTCGAGCGCTGTTCCTCAAGCACCGCCTTGCGATCGCTATACTGCCGGATCGTTTCCGGTTCGGGATCGATGATAACGCGCCCGGCGTATCCATCCACGATCACCAGCCCCTGCGGGCGGGACATCCTGGCGATTCCCTTCAGCCCAGCCACCATCGGCACGCCGAAGGCGCGCGCCAGAATCGCCGCGTGGGAGTTGATCCCTCCCGATTCCAGTACAAACGCGCCGGCCTGATTGCGGGCATAGAGGACGGTATCGCTCGGGCTCAGCGTGGAGAGGATCAGCACGGCGGAGTCGTGAAAACGGTGATCGACCGGGGCCTTCTGGAGGCAGGCGATCAGGTGTGTCTGAAGCGACCGCATATCCTCGGCGCGCGAGCGGATGGTTTCATCGCCGGAGTTGGAGAAGATCGCCGCCAGCCGGTTTGTTTCCAGGACGATCGCCGCGCGGGCGGTGGACCGGCTCTCCCTGATCTGCTCCTCGATCGCGATGGTAAGGGAGGGATCGCAGAGCATCATCCGAAGCGCCTCGAAGATCTCCGCGCGGTCCCGCACATCGGCGCGGGCCATCATCTCGATCTGTTCCAGCACCTTGTCCGCCTCGGCAAGCGCGGCGGTAAATCGCTCAAGCTCGATCTGAATCTCCTCCGCCTCAAGCCGCGGATCGTGCGGGGAAGGATCTTCATCCTGCGAGAGAATAAACGCGTGGGCGATGGTGATTCCCGCTGATGCGGGTATCCCATCGAAGACGCGCTCGGCGGGCGGGATGCTACTGGAAGGTTCTGTCACGATCGGAGCGAAAAATAATGTGTTTGTTGGGGGAATTCATGAATTCCCCTTACGTGCCCCTGCCCCCACTCCCCAACGCCTCCGCCAGCTTCCCATGGATGCCGCCGAATCCGCCGTTCGACATCACGGCGATCACGTCGCCGGGCTGGGCATGGTCCCGCAGATGTGCCACGATTGCCGGTACGTCGGCAAGAAAAAGCGCTTCGGTGCCGTGCGAGCGGATCTCCTCGATAAGCATCGCCGGATCGAGCCGTTCCCCCTCGGGAAGCTCTTCAAGGCGATCGACCCGCGCCAGCACCACATGGTCCGCCTCGGCGAAGCAGGCCGCCAGCTCGTGCTGGAAGACATTGCGCCGGGTGGTATTGCTGCGGGGCTCGAACACCGCCCAGAGCCGTTCGGTGGGATGCCGCAGGCGGAGCGCGCGGAGCGTTTCGCGGATGGCGGTGGGATGATGGGCGAAATCATCATAGACCTTCACCCCCTTCCATTCCCCCTTCAGTTCAAGCCTGCGCCGGGTATTTCGGAAGCTCGAAAAGGCCTTGTCGATGGCCTCGTAGCCGATGCCGAGCCAGCGGGCGATAACCGCCACGCCGAGAGCGTTCCGCACATTGAATTCACCCAGCAGCGTGGAGGTGATCCGCGCCTCCAGGGAGCCATCGCGCAGCAGATCGAAGCTCGTCGAATCGGCGCCGTATTCGATATTCGTCGCGCGCCAGAAGCATCCCTCCCCCAGCCCGAATGTCTCGATCGGCGTAAAGGCGCCGCTGGTGACGGCCACAACGTTCGGATCATCGCCGTTTGCCACGATCAGCCCGTTCCGGGGGACGATATTCACCAGGCGCCGGAAGGCGAGGAGGATATCGTCGAGCGATTTGAAGATATCGGCATGATCGAACTCGATGTTGTTGACCAGCAGCGCGGTCGGGAGATAGTGGACAAACTTGGAGCGCTTGTCGAAGAAGGCGGTATCGTACTCATCCCCCTCCAGCACAATCAGATCGCTCTGCGGCCGGTACTGCCAGCCGGCCTCGAAATTGCCGGGAACGCCGCCGATCATAAAGTTCGGGGAACGTCCGGCGCTCTCCAGAACCCATGCCATCAGCGACGATGTGGATGTTTTTCCATGCGTTCCGGTCAGGACAATCGATCGCCGTCCCTGAATGATCTCCCGTTTCAGCAGTTCCGGCAGCGACGTATAGGGGAGCCGCCTGTCGAGCGCCTCCTCCACCTCGATGCTCCCGCGCGACATCCTGTTGCCGATCACCACCAGATCGGGGGCGGGTTCCAGGTTTTCCGCGGAAAAGCCGGTCATGATCTCCACGCCGGCGCCGGCCAGCAGATCGCTCATCGGCGGGTAGATGTTTTCGTCGCTGCCGGTGACGGTATGCCCAGCCGCGCGCATCATCAGTGCCACATTCCCCATGGCTGTGCCGCAGATGCCGATGAAATGTATATGCATGTGCTCAGGTCGATACAAAGGCGAAAGGAACAACGATAAACGGCGAAGATACGGAAGCCGGGCGGTCCGGCGGCGTTCGCGCCGGAATCTCCGGAACGTCGATCGATTAACCGGCCGGAATCGCATTCCCCCGGGAATCCTTAGCTTGGCGGGATGACCATGACCGGAGATACCGAAACGATCATGACCGTGGATGCGGCGTTTGCCCACTGCGAGAAGATCACCCGCGGCCATTACGAGAATTTTCCCGTCGGCTCGGCGCTGGTGCCGCGCGAGCTTCGCCGGCACTTCTTCAGCATCTACGCCTACAGCCGTTCCGCCGATGACATGGCGGACGAGGGGAACGTGCCGGTGGAGGAGCGGATAGCGATGCTGGATGACTGGGAGCGGAAGCTGGAGGGAGCCTATCGCGGCGAGGCGGAGCATCCCATCTTTATCGCGCTGGCGGAGACGGTGCGGGAGCGTTCGATTCCCATCGAGCCGTTGCGCGATCTGCTGAAGGCGTTCAGAATGGACGCGCGCGGTGCCGGGTTCGCCAATACCACGGAGCTTCTCTACTACTGCTATCACTCGGCAAATCCGGTCGGCAGGCTTGTGCTCCATCTGTTCGGGATGCACAACGATGAGCGGAGAACCTACTCCGACAAAATCTGCACGGCGCTTCAGATGGCGAATTTCTGGCAGGATGTCTCAATCGATGTTCCACGGGGACGGATCAATATCCCGCGCGAGAGCATCGACTATTTCGGGTATTCGATGGAGGAGCTTCGCGCCGGGGTGTTCAACGAGGGCTTCAGGGAGATGATGGCCTATCACGTGGATCACGCCATGAACCAGTTCCAGCACGGCTATCCGCTGATGCGGAGCATCCCTCTCAGGCGACTCCGGAGCGAGCTTGGGCTGGTCTATCTGGGGGGCGTCAGAATTCTCCACAAGATCAAGTCGCTGGATTATAATGTCCTGGAGACGCGGCCGAAGCTGAAGCTCTCCGACAAGCTCTGGATGCTCTCAAAGCTGGCGACGCTGTAATTGCGGCGGGGAATGCCCGCGCGCCGGCGA
>JBDSJW010000081.1:0-8077 GCA_039917235.1 Kapaibacterium sp. (SeqCode)
CGCGGCGTTGGCCTTCATCGTTCACTCACTGCGGCGTCCAGAAGGACGCCTCATTCGCTCAGATTCGGCCGCCTTGCGGCTGATCGTTGTTGAACAGTCTGAGCATCGAAAGTAATTCAACAGCCTCCGAAGATGCTATATTCCGTCGCCATTCAAGCACTATTCCGGAATCACGATGATAAATTTTGAACGAGACGGTTCCCGCTTCGCCCTCCGTATCGCGGGCGTGGCAGTTCATGACGGGCATGTGCTGCTGCATCGCGGGGAGGATGAGGATTTCTGGACGCTTCCGGGGGGACGCTGCGAGATGATGGAGACAAGCTCCGACACGCTCCATCGCGAGATTGCGGAGGAGCTCGGCGTCGGCGTGAGTGTGGGACGGCTTCTCTGGGTGGTGGAGAACTTCTTCAACTATGGCGGGATGGATTGCCACGAGCTTGGCCTCTACTACGCGATGGAGTTTCCCGAGGATTATCGGTTCCTGAGCGAGCGGGATCTGTTTTATGGTGATGAGGCTGGAACGCCGCTGCTGTTTCGCTGGTTTCCGCTGGAATCGATCAATCCAGCTCTGGTCCGTCCGTCATTCCTCGGCACGGCGCTTCACGCTCTTCCTGCCATGACTCAGCGGGTCGTGCAGCGGCCGGAGCCGGCCAACGCCAATATCTAAATCGTCTCAACGTTTTCCCGGGGTTTACGACCCGGCGCACAGCTTCTTCATGGAAAAATCGCTGGTGATAGTGGAGTCTCCCGCCAAGGCGAAGACGATCAACAAGTATCTGGGATCGGATTTTATCGTTGAGGCGTCGGTGGGGCATGTGAAGGATCTTCCCAAGGACGGCCTCTCGATCGACGTGGAGGGGGGATTTATCCCGACCTACGAGGTGATCCGGGGAAAGCAGGATATCGTCAAGCGGCTTCGGAGCCTTGCGGGGCGCTGTTCGCGCGTCTATCTGGCGACCGATCCGGATCGCGAGGGGGAGGCAATCGCCCATCATATCGCCGAGGAGATAAAAGGGGAGAACCGGAATATTCAGCGGGTGCTCTTCAACGAGATCACCAAAAGCGGCGTGACCAGCGCCATGCGGTCGCCGCGCGATATCGACAGGCATATGGTGGAGGCGCAGGAGGCCAGGAGGGTGATGGACAGGCTGATCGGCTATAAGGTCTCCCCATATCTCTGGCGACGTTTTACGGGCGAGGGACGGGGGCTTTCAGCCGGGCGTGTGCAGTCGGTGGCGCTGCGGCTGGTGGTGGAGCGGGAGCGGGCCATCAACAGTTTTATTCCCATCGAATACTGGGGGTTGGTGGGGCATTTCCGAACGAAGGATAACCAGGAGATCACGGCGCGGCTTGTCAGGTTCGACGGCACGGAGATCAGGAATCCATCCGGCTCGGCGCTCGATCTGAAGGATCGACCGGAATCGCTGCCGTTTATCTCCACCGGCAAGCAGGCGGAATCGCTGCGCGATCGCGCGTTGAAGGAGAGCTACGCAATCGCCTCGATAGGGAAGAAGGAAGTGAAGCGGAACGCGCCGCTGCCGTTCACCACATCGACATTACAGCAGGAGGCTTCGCGGCGACTGAAGATGAACACCGGGCGGACGATGAAGGTGGCGCAGCAGCTCTACGAGGGGGTGGAGCTGGGAAAGCAGGGGCGCGTGGGGCTGATAACCTATATGCGAACCGATTCCACGCGGATCAGCGATGAGGCCGTTGCCGCGGCTGAGGGGTTTATCTATAACAACTACGGAAAGGAATACCTCCCGCCGTCGCGCCCGAAGACGAAGGAGGATGCCCCCGTGAAAAAGAAGCCGGCAAAAGCGGGGGCGAACGTGCAGGATGCACACGAGGCGGTCCGGCCGGCCGATGTGATGATCACCCCGAAGGAGGCGCGCAAGAGCCTGGACAAGGAGCTGGCCGATCTCTACGAGCTTATCTGGAGTCGCTTTGTCGCCAGCCAGATGGCCGCCGCGATCTTCGACCAGACCACGGTGGAAATCGAGGGGGGGCCGTTCCTCTTCCGCGCCACCGGCCGTATCACCCGCTTCAAGGGCTGGATGCAGGTCTACGCCGATGATGAGGAGGAGAAGGAGACCCGCAAGGGGAAGAAAAGCGACTCCGAGGGGGAGGATGAAGGGGCCGGCACCGTGGTGCTCCCGGAGAACATTCGGAAGGGGAATGAGCTTGCCCTGGAGAAGATCGACACGCGGCAGAGCTTTACCAAGCCGCCGCTGCGCTACACTGAAAGCCTGCTGGTGAAGGAGCTGGAGGCAAAGGGGATCGGTCGGCCAAGCACTTATTCCGCGATTATCACCACGATTCAGGATCGTGGCTACGTTGAGCAGACGGATCGGAAGCTGCACGCCACCGAGCTTGGGATGAAGGTCTGCGATGCGCTGGTGGCCGGTTTTCCCGCCCTCTTCGATATGAAGTTTACCGCGAAGATGGAGGGGGATCTCGATACGATCGCCGGAGGGAAGACAACCTATCTGAAGGTGATGCAGGGCTTCTACGCGCCGCTGGAGAAAGCGCTCGGCGGCGTTGCGGCTCTTGGTCCCGCCGGAGGGCGCGGCATTACCGCCCCTTCGCGCGGAGCGGAGCGGCCAAAGGGGGTGAAGAGCAGCGTCCTCTGCAACAAGTGCGGCGGCGCAATGGAACTGCGCGTGGGAAACTACGGCCACTATCTGGCCTGCCTGGCGTTTCCGGCATGCAGAAACATCATCTCCGCAACCGAGGATGGAGCGCCGAAACAGCGTTATATCGCCAACACCGGCGAAGCCGCCGGCGGCACGGTTTCCGAAGCCCCCGCGGAGATCTGCGAGAAGTGCGGCGCGCCGATGCGCCTTCGGAAGGCGAAGAGCGGCAGCGAGTTTTACGGCTGCACCACCTATCCGGCCTGCACCGCCACAAAGCCGGTGTCGCTTGGCATCACCTGTCCATCGTGCGATCAGGGGAGCATCGTCTCCCGAACGGGGGGACGCTACAGCAGCATCTTCTACGCCTGCACGCGCTACCCGGAGTGCCGGTTTACATCGAGCCAGAAGCCGGTGAACCGCCCATGCGCCAAATGCGGCAATAAGTGGCTGGTTGAGGGTTTCGAGGCCGGTGAGGGGAATTTCATCGAATGTCCCCGCTGCAAGGCGAGGGAGTAGGTTTTGTGATCGATCAACCGCATCATCGCAGGGAGCATTATGGGAACGCACGAGTACCGCATCGATTCCATCGTCGTGATCTACGATCAACGCCGCTGCATCCATGTCGCCAACTGCGTGCATGGAGCGCCGGATGTCTTCAACCCGGAGGCGCGTCCCTGGATACAGCCCGAACATGCCGCTGCCGACCGCATCGCCGAGGTGGTGATGACCTGTCCCACCGGCGCGCTCCATTTTGAGCGACTTGACGGAGGCGCGCCCGAGCCGGTGCCTGAAGAGAATACGATCATGGTCGCCGCCGATGGGCCGTTGTTTGTTCGCGGGGCTATCGAGGTGATCGGCGAGGATGGTCAAGTGCTGTTGAAAGATACCCGCGTTGCGCTCTGCCGTTGCGGCGGCTCGGGAAATAAACCGTTCTGTGATGGCTCGCATAAAAAAAACGGCTTTCGAGGATGATAATGGCGAAATAACCGAAAATGCGGGGATAATTCGGGGTTTTCATCACGATTCCCGGAACGTAATACCATGATATTCGCCGTCGACACCACGCCGGAAAAAAATCGGAGCCCAAATAACCACTACCGGCACGTCGTTTGCTCTTTGTCCTGATATTGTGTCCCGGTCCGCAACAGGTCCCGTTGAAGTTATCCCGAACCACGGTCGCAGAGCCAATCAGATCAGCACGGTGCGTACTACAGGTTTGTCCTGTGTGATTGCAGATAATGAGATTATCTCCGCCTTGAAAAATAAGCCGATAAAAAAATGTTTTTCTGATCTTCGTTAAGCCTCTGCCTCTTTTTTTTAGTCTGCCGAATAATTAGCGCATGATCGATGTCCAGAATCATTGCGCTACCGTTGATGGTCAGGAAAAAAGTCCCGATACCTTCCGCTTCCTGACGGTACCCAGAGAACTTCTAGTTCAAATCGAAGAGAATTCGAGCTTCCCTTAGCTCGCACCTTCCTTTTCTACTACGTTTCTTTAAAAATTTCCGCCGATGGCGGCTCAGGAGATTGTGCGCGCATCGCACGATCCCATTCGATTTTCCTAACGCAAACAAGAATCATGAGATATTTCAAAACAATGCGCGTGCAGTTGGTATTTGTCATGGCGTGCATCGCCATTCTCCTTACGTCAACCGTATCATTCGGGCGCGTACTGCCGCCGGCGCAGGTGCCGCCGACTCCGCCGAATCTGGGAACAACATCAACCTATGGCGCCTTCAGCGGTGCCGGCGCGATTGGAAATACGGGGCTGACCCAGATTACGGGAGATGTCGGAACGAATGCCGGTGCATTTACAGGATTTCCTCCGGGCCAGTATAGTGGTGCAAAACATGTCGCCGATCCTCAGGCGCTTGTGGCAAAGAATGATCTTACCACCGCGTGGAATCAGGGGAATTTAATTCCCTGCGATACCACATTGAATGTCACGCTCGGAAACGGCCAGATTCTCACCCCCCGGACATATTGTGCCGGCCCGGCTTCCACGCTCACCGGAGAGATGACATTTGATGCAAAGGGAGACCCCAGTGCGGTGTTCGTCGTTAAAATTGGCGGAGCGCTCAATGCGGCCACCGGAGTCCATATTATTCTTGCCAATCGCGCGCAGGCTGTCAATATCTATTGGATTGTTGATGGCGCCGTGAGCGTCCTTGATAATTCGATTTTCAAGGGGACGATTATCGCCAACGGCTCAATCCACCTCTACGGCGGCACATCGCTCGAAGGCCGCGCGCTTTCCCTTGTCGGCGCCGTTACGATGGCATCCAATATTATCACCGTTCCTGTTGATGGTGGGAGTGGTCCTGGAAATAACCTGATTGTTGTGCGTCCCACGCTTGGCGATTCGATAAAGGGGGGAACGCAGAACTATCAGATAACCTGGGCGGGAACGGGGATTGACGCGAAGAAAACCCTCGATTATTCTCTTGACGGTGGCGCGACATGGACAGTGATCGGTGATATAAATTCCGATGCCTATCTCTATAACTGGAATGTTCCCGATACATCCTCCAGCAACGCCGTTGTTCGGGTTACCGATAAGAATAATCTTTCCGGAAAAAGCGGAATCTTTACGATTACATCGAGCAAGCCGGCCACAGGAACTATCGTTGTGCTGACGCCGGCTGCGGGCGAAGTTATTGCGGGGGGGACGCGCAACTACAATATTACATGGACCGGGGTAAATATCGCCGCCGGAAAAACCTTCGATTATTCGCTCGATGGCGGAGCAACATGGCACTCGATCGGCGCGATTACCGGCAACCAGTTCAATTATACCTGGGCTGATGTGCCGAACGAAGCAACGACGCAGGCTCTTGTTCGTATTTCGGATGCAAATCACGCGGTGGGGATAAGCGGAATCTTTACAATCACCAAGACGGCCGGTGTCGGTTCGATTAATTCACTGACGCTGACCGGGCTGGATGATATGAAGAACATCGGCAATAATAAGCTCCTCGGCATCAGCTGGACGTTTACGCCGGATATCGGCGAGTCGATGGAGGTGGAGTACACGCTTGACTACACGGCTACGTGGGTTCACATAGCAACGGTTCAGACATCCGGGGCAACCAGCACTTCATGGATGACGACGCCCACGGGATATCATAATGCCGTCTTTATCCGCATCACCAGTTCGAAGGGGATGACGAGGACATCGGAGCCGTTTTCGATCGGATCGCCCGTTGCCGGGGTGGATATCTCGCAACGGATGAACGGATATTCGGTTTCGAATTATCCCAGCCCGGCACGTGGAGAGGTGAATTTCTCGTTTGCTCTTCCGGTCGCCGGTGATGTTCTCCTCACGATAAGCGATGAGCTTGGGCGCGAAGTCGCAATCCTTGCGCCGGGATATTCGGCAGCCGGTACGCATACTGTTCTGTTCGATGCGTCGAAGCTGGCCGATGGAGTGTATTACTACGCTCTCCATGCGGGATCAACAACGCTCGCCGGAAAAATGATTATCGTGAAGTAATACGCTTCTCAATAAACATCAACGGCTCCGCAAAAAAATGCGGGGCCGTTTTTTTTTGTTCCGTTCCCGCGCGGTTGATTATTTCTCAATCTCCCAGGAGCACCGAAATTCCCAGCATCAGCCGATGTTCCGAATAATCCGCCACGGGATCGCTCAGCAGACGTCGAAATTCATAATCCATTCTGATCGCCAGGTTATCGGCCGCCAGCAGCCGCACTCCGATATCCACTCCTATCGGGTATTGTGCCTGCGAAAAACTCCCGAAAAATTCCTCGCGCAGCCCACCGCCGATTCCGATATAGGGATATGCCGATCCAAACCCATGGCTGAATGTGATCAGCGGGCTTATCTCCAGCCGGTCAAGTGATCCGATCCGCGAATAGGAACCATCACATTCCACGCTCAATAACCCCGGCCCAAGCCCGAAAAATCTTCCCAGCCGCAGCGTCAGCGTTGCGTAGGAAACAGTCTCCACCGCCGTCAACGATCCAGCCATGCCTATCTCAATTGCTCCGCTGCGCAATTCAGGCATATGGGCCGTGTCCCGTTTCTGCGCCGATGCAACGCCAGGTATGGCGATCAGCATAATTGCGATAACGAGGGCTTTTATCACCGCAGCCTCCATGACCATGCAAGCTCCTGGCTCGCCGGTTTTCGCGCGGGGGAGTAATCGCTGTTTGTCGGTCCGCCGCTGTTGTCGGCCGGCCAGTTCCACCAGTATACCCCCTCGATAAATGATGCGCCGGCGATTGCCTGAAGCGCGCCCCAGTAAAGATCGGCCTGTTCGGCCGGATCGATGCGGGCCGATGATGTAAAGTCATACGGGGCCATCGCCGCTCCGTCCACGCTTCTGTATCCAACCTCCGTCAGCACAATTCGCTTTCCCGTCTGCGACCAGAGGTGCCGGAGCCGATCGATCGATGGTCCCCAGCCGACCAGGATATCGAAACGTGTAGGGTTGGCGTGGTCGGCCACCGGCGCGTAGCAATCAACGCCGATCTCGTCCAGATCGTCCCAGAACGGGACCGCCGCGGCCTCATCCCACGAAGCGGCGTAGAGGAGCTTCCCGCTGAAGACCGCGCGCGCCGCCGCGATTGTCGTTTTCCACTGATCGATATTTCCCGTTGTTCCTTTCAACTCGGTGCCGACGATAAAGCGATCCCCCTGAAATAATTCAGCCAGCGATGCAAGCGGGAGGAGAATCTCCCTGTACGATGCAAACCAGGCCGCCGGATCATCCGGCTGGATCATCGCGCGCCATGTGCCGTCGTCGGAATCGACATGAAGTTTGAACGTGACCTTCATGCCGAGCGATGATGCGTAGGTGGCGATGGCGTGAAGCGATACGAGCGAGGGAGATCGGGCGCTGTCGAGATATATCCTGCTTGCGTGGCGATCGTGCTGATAGGCGGTGATCAGAATCGCGATATGATCGGCGCCGATGGCTGCCAGGTTATCGACTGCCTGCTCCGCCATCGCGCTCTGATAGGCCCGCGCGCTCCATCCCGCAAGCGTAATCCCTCGCAGCCCGTCACCCGGCGCATCCGCCGGTTTCGATGGTGGCACATCGCATCCCGCCCCCACGATGAGGATGGGCCAGAGGAGGCATCGTAAGTTGCGGGCTATTGGGTTCACGCTGGTCTGGAGGAAACTGGGCGATGTAGGTGAGCATTGCCAACTTACATATTCCACCGGGAAGTCCGGATTTGCGTGCGCCGGTCAAAACCGTTTCAGGAGGATTACCATGAATATTTTAACGGCATGATTACCATACACCGCTCCGCCGACAGATCCGCCGCATTCCGCGCACTGCTGGGCGCCGAGGAGATCCGGCTGGCCCCCGATGAGGAAATCCCGAGCCATGCACATCTGGATGTGGAGATCATCACCTACGTGCTGGAAGGGAGCGTGGGGCATCAGGACGCGCTGAACAACGGGACGGTCATCT
>JBDSJW010000082.1:0-26885 GCA_039917235.1 Kapaibacterium sp. (SeqCode)
GGCACATTTGCCTCCCGCATCACCGGCCACGGGCTGATGGATAACACGGATATCGCGCCGATCATGGAGGATTTTCTTGGCGTCAGCATCTTCAGCGGCAGCGTGGGAATTGATAATCCAACGCAGGGAACGCACGGCACCGATGGCGACGCGGTTATGCCGAACCCGGTCCGCTCCGGCGCCATGGCGGCGGTTGACTTTACGACCAGCGGCGGCGGGATGGCAACGGTGGAGATCTTCAACTCGATCGGCCAGCGCGTGCGCCGTCTCCTGAACGAGAATCTTCCGGCCGGCGTCCATCACACCGAATGGAACACCGCCGACGAACATGGCGCTCCGGTCCCATCCGACACCTATATGGTCGTTGTGCGGTCCGGCGGCGATGTGGTATCGCGGAAGCTGGTGGTGGTACGATAGAATGGCACCGCGGCGGGACATCGGCAGAATGTCCCGCCGCATTGAGGAAGGGCTCGATCCGATTCTCCAGCGGATCGAGCCCTTGTTCGTTTTTCACTCCCCCCTTCTTTTACTCTTCCTCCCCCATCTCCAGCCACCCGGAGTTATCTTTCCCCTCCATCATCCCGATCCCCCCATCCGTCCCCCGCTGAAGGATGATGATGCTCTTCTTTCCGCCACGGCTCTGGGTTCTGATCTGCACGCGATTAAGCATCGTGTCGATACGGATAATCGACCGGCGGGCGGAGCGGAGCGATGAATCGGCGCGGAGGAGAAGGGTATCATCCACGGAGATCATATACTGATAGTCTCTCCGCTGCTGGCTTACATCCCTCCGCATGGTCCCCTCATCCTGCACATTCGGCTCGCCATCTTCCTGCTGCTCCTCCTCGACGTGCCGCGGCTTCCTTGGACGCACAACCGGCCGGACGCCGGCATTGACCACGTTGAACTTCGGCGCATCATCATCCTCATCCACCTCCGGCGGAAGTGGTGGCAGCGGAACGTTGGACATCTTTGATTCGAGCGAACCGAGCTGGTTCTGATCGATCAGGACGGTATTCCGGCTCCCCACGCTGTAGAACAACTGCCCCGCCGTGTTGGTGTGCGTATGAGTTGCACGCCGCTCTCCGGGCCCGTCCTTCATCGTCAGCACCATATAGGGAATGACATTTCCTTTCGGGGCATATCCCTGGTATGTAAGCCGTGGGGGGGGCATGGAACGCATCGCGTTCTCAAGGGCAATCTCCGGGCGGATGCGGTCAAGCTCAGCGCGCGTGCGGTCAAGCTCCGCCCGGATCTGGGCCGGAAGCTGCGCGTTGGCGCGCTCCAGCGTACGGATGGCACCAAGGCGTATCGACGGGATATCGGCGCGAAGCGCGATGTTCCCATTCGAATATTGAATAAGCGATGTGCGGATCACCCGCTGAATCGAATCCAGAATATGAAGGTCCGCCTCGTCGAACTCCTTGAACTCCTCGCGCAGATCAACCGGAGAATCGGCATGCAGATGCACCTCCAGCGAATCCTTCCCCTTTGGCGCGACGGTGATAAAGCACTCCCGCCGGGAATCCATCGGCAGCGTTCCATGGACGGCAAATGCGTAAAGGTCGGCCGCGGTCATCGGCGGAACCAGAAAATCGTTGGTGTCGAGACTGGCGACCCGCTGCGCGGCGGCTGGCTGCGCGTTCTCCCTTGGGGCCACATTGGCATGAGCGGTTGGAGGCTTTTCCTTTACGGCCGGATGCCCCATGATCAGCACCGCCCCCGTTACCACGGCGGCCGCAGTGGTTGCCACGCCGGCCACCTTCAACGCGGTCAGCGCCATTGCCTTCTTTATGACCGCCTGCCGGGCAATCGTCTCGATGGCGCTTCCGGTCAGCTTGGCGGCTCCCGGGAGAGCGGCGATCGCGGCCGGCGCAATCACCCCCGCCTCCGAAAGCTCCCCGACTGCCCGAAGCTCCCCCAGGTAGGCACGGGCGTGCGCGGACGTGGCGAGCAGTTGCTCGGCACTGAGCCGTTCCGCCGCCGACACCTCGTTATCGAGGTAGGCGGAGAGAAGTGTTTGATCGATCTCTGAAAGTTTATGAATCATCTTCGCATGAACAGAGAACGTCCGCAAGGAGCGGACAGGCGTTATAAGATTTTTTCAAAGGGTATTCACGATATCCATCATCATCATCATGATCATTCCCCGTCACCGGGGAAGATCCCATCGGTCAGGTACGGGTGAAGCTGGCAGCGCAATCGTTCCCGCGCGCGGGCAAGTCGCGATTTGATGGTGCCGATCTCCACATCAAAAATATCCGCCAGCTCCTTATAGCTCAACTCCTCAATCTCGCGGAGATGAAGAAGCATCTGCGATTGGGTCGGCAGGGATTTCATCGCCTGCCGCACCGCGCGCCGGCGTTCATCCGAATCGATATCCTGGGCGTTGTCCTGCGTGGGGTGGGATACCTCATTGCGCGAGAACCAGTCATCGAACGAAAAGAACTTCCGCAGCTTCCCCTTCCGCAGCTCATCCCGGCAGCGATTGACGGTGACGGTATAAAGGTACGTGGAGAAGGAGGCATCTCCGCGAAATCGCGCAAGCGACAGGTACATCTTCACGAATATATCCTGCGCGATATCCTCCGTCTCGGCATCGGGGCCAAGCGTGGAGGCGATAAGGCGAAGCACCTTCGACCTGTATCGCACCACCAGCTCATCGAACGCCATCGAGTTTCCCGCAACCGAACTGCTTACCAACTCCTGATCGCAGAGGGCGCACATGCGCCGCCGCTCACCGGAACTGTACGGCGTGGCTACCTGACGTGGCTCGAGCTGAGGCCCCTCTCTATATTCCACTATGGCCGTGCTACCGGTGACAAAATCCATGAACTATGCAACTCTCATCAACTGTAATTCTGGCTTGAGACGGGGCTCCCGTCAAGATGTTCCATCGCGAATTTCAACGGAACAGAGTTATCACAGGGCCGTCCCAACGCTCGAAATGCACAATAACTGAATTTCCACAGTCAACCAATGGGAGGCTTATCCATGAGATCGATTACCGCAGCAATGGCCGCACTTGCCCTGGCAGCAACCATGCCGGCGCTGGCGCAGAGCAGCAAGACACCGGTGCACCGCGAGGAACGGAGGGTTATCATCAGCCGGAACGGCGATCGCCCGGAGATAGGATCAAGCGATTCGATGGTGGTCATCGAGCAGATGAATGCCGATGATCTCCCCGATATCGATTCGTTGCGAACCGAGCTGCATTTGCAGGACAAGGAGGCTCAGGAGCTGAAGATAGAGCTGCGAAGGATCAACAAGGATGTTCAGAAGCAGATGCGCGGGATGAAGCAGATGAAGATCATCATCAACGGGGATACCGCCGGACTGGGCGCCGAGATGAAAGCGGAGATGGAACATGTGCGGAAATCGATCGATGATGCCAACGGCAACCTTCTCCAGGTCGATTCCAATATCCGCCATATGATCCTGCCGGGAGTTGGAGAGATCTCGATGTCCCTTATCCCCGACTCGGGAATGGTGAAGGGAACAAAGCGGATGGTGATCGTCATGAACGATTCCACCGTCTGCCACCACGCCGGAGCGCTCGGCAAGGGGAAGCATAACTGCATGACCAGCACGGTGATCGTCCGCACCACCACCGACTCCACGCTGGAGAATGTCATGCTGAACGGGCTTGGGGAAAATGGCGATGTCCGAGTGGAGGTACTCACTTCCGATTCCGTGGGAATGCCCCTTAACACCGATGACACGAAGCCGATGATCGCCAGAGAGCGGATCATGATACGAGGCAATGACACCATCAAGGTGATCGATGGAGCAGGGAGCAGGACGATCGTGCGGATCGGTCGCGACAGCGCGGGCAACGGCGCCCATTCCAGGGTGATGATCGTTACCACAAAAAAGCAGCTCCCGGCGGGAAGCGATACGCTGGAAAGCCCAACGCTCGACACCCGGCAGTCAAGCGAACATGCGGAGTTCCCCGAAGCGGCTGGCTATACGCTTGAGGCAAACCGGCCGAACCCGTTTTCATCGCAGACGGTGATCTCGTTTACAATCCCGAAGACAGACCAGACCAAGCTGACGGTGTTCAACGCCGAGGGAGGAGAGATCAAGGTGCTGAAGGATGAAAATCTTCCGGCCGGATCGTACTCCGTGACGTTCGACGGCTCCACCCTGCCGAGCGGCACCTATCTCTACCGACTGGTTTCCGGCGGCTATTCCGAAACGAAGACGATGTCGCTCACGAAGTAACGATCGCGCGGCCGATCATAACAAGCGAAGGCGGGATGGAGCTGTTCCATCCCGCCTTCGTCCTACAGAGCGTTGAGCAACGTCGCTGTTCAACGTCCGTGTATTCTTATCGCTATTCGCCTATCGCTCGGAAGCGGCTTATCCGCGGCTTGAATTGCTCTAGAGTTTCCCCATCACATACATCTTGTCCATTGTCGGCGTAGGGCTTCCTCCCTCCGGTTCCAGCGTAATGGCAAAGGCATCGGCGGCGGCCACATCCTTCATCTGCTGGAATCCCGTGGTATCGGCGGTCTTCACGACCATGCCATCATCCACGGGCCCGTTCTTCGCGATTGCCCAGAGCTGGTACTGATGTCCGGCCGGCGGTTCGGGAAGGCTCCCCTTATCGAACATCACCCTTGATGTGCGTGGGTTCCAGTAAACCCTTGCCCGGGCATCCGTCGCGATGGGAAGCCCCTTCAGCTCAACCATCCGGCTCTCGGTATCACGCAGCAGGGCCAGATCGCTGCTTGACCTATCGAGTCGCGCTTTAAGCAACTGGCGATCTCCCACAATCTGATCCTTCTCATTTATCACCGCCGCCAGCTCCCTGCTGGTCTGATTCCACCGATAGCCGAAATATCCGGCTGCCGCCGCGCTGAGCACCGTAAACACCAGGGAGGCGGCGAGAAGATATCGCATGCGATTCCCCGCCGGCCGGAGCACGGGTGCCGGACATGTATCGAGTTGATGGATAGTGGCGCCTTCATCAGCATCGCTGATCCCATCGAGGATACGGGCGCGAAGCTCTGGCCGGGGATTTCTCCCCTGCGAGCCTATCAACGCCTGAACGACCTTTTCAATCGCGGCGATCTCCTCCCGGACCTGGGGGTGCTGTTCGGCCATCCGCTCGACTTCGAGCGTCTCATCAGGCGAGAGCGCTCCGGCCACGTACAGTTCGAGAATACCCGACGATATGTACTCGTTGATGTCCACCTATTCGAAGATTTTTCTGATAATGTTCATCGCGGCGCGTAGTCTGGTCTTAACCGTACCCAGTGGAATCCCCAGTTGATCGGAGGCCTCGACCTGCGTGTATCCCTGAAAGTAGATCAGTTCAACCAGCTCCTCCTGCTCGGGCTTCAATGAGCGGACAATCTCGGCAAGCCCAATCCGGTCGGCATTATAGACGCTGTTCAATTCGCTATCTATAAGAGGTACGACACTATCAATCTCCTGGTTTTTTAGAGCGTTCCTGTGATCCTTGGACTTGATCTTATCGAGGGCAAGATTTCGCCCTATCCGGGCCATCCATGTAAAGAGTTTGCCCTTCGATGTATCGTACGACGAAAATTCGGTCCAGATTTTCGTAAACGTCTCCTGAAGAACATCCTCGGCGATCTCATCCGAATGAACAACCCGATAGATCATCCTGTAGATGGCGCCGGAATATCGATCGTACAGGACCCCAACAGCCGCCTGTTCCCGCTGCCGTAACAGCGAGATCAATTCGTCTTCGGTGATATTATTGAGGTTTTGTCTTCGCGTCACGTCATTAACCTCGTTGCCACGGGTACAACCGCCCATCGAAATCGGATCAAACCCGCATTACTTCATTGACGGCAACCATCAGTATCAGCCAGTGGATGCCCATGAAATCGCCATTATGGAAGCCGCGCGGGGATTGTGAATCCGGAACGACGGGCAAATGTAGCACCTCGCTCGTAATGATCACCTCGCTGTCGCACGAAAATGGCCAGGCCTGATGCATCATCATGGCCTGTATGGTTGACACCGTTACACTTATCGTGCCTTATGTGCGGCGAAGCCCGGTTTTCCTTTCAATTTTGCAACATGCGGCATGACGTAACGAATTCATCACCGGCAAGCCATTACTGTTTTACCGATCTCCCGAGTGATCATGCCAGCGCATCCGCGCTCATTTCATCCCAATGGTCCAACACGATATCCGCCGCCGTCGATTCCTCGGCGTATTTGGATGGCTCGCTTCCGCCACGGTAGAGTATCGCCTTCATCCCCGCGCTCTTGGCTCCCCGGATATCCGTCCGCTCGATATCACCGATATGTATCGCCTCCCCCGGCTGGGCGTTCAGAGCGCTCAGCGCGGCGCTGAATGCCTCGGGATGCGGCTTGGCAACCCCGGTTTCGTCGCTGAAGACATAGGCGCTGAAATACTTCGCGATCCCCGCCCCCTCCATCACCTCGCGGAGGACAGCGCCGCCGGAGAAGGCAGTATCGGAAATCACCGCCAGCCGTGTGCGCGAAGCCAGAAACTCCAGCGCCCTATCCACCCCCGGAAGCAGCGATGGAGGATGATCCAGAATACCACGCGAAAAAGTCTCCGCCACCTCCATCACCACCGACTCGGGAAGAGCGATGTTCGCCCGGCGGCACATCTCCCTGACCATCTCCTCCGAGGTCGGCGTCCGCTGGCGGTTCAGCCAGTGATCGTCGAAATAATCCCAGACACCCTCGTAGGCCTGCTCCAGCGTTGCCGGCGCGCAGGGATTGCCGGATGAGGCAACAGCGCTGGCAAGAGCCGCCTTGCGCGCAAGGTTGCGGGGAACACCGCCGGCATGATCGAAGAGGGTGTTCCAGAAGTCTATCGTTACCACAGTTATCATGAGGTCCGAACCAGGAATGAATGTGAGTGAAAAATGCAAGCTATGCCGCACATTATCAGACCATTTCGTACCGCACGGTTGAGCCGCGCCGTTCGTCGGCGGGGGTTATGATCAGCCGGCGCGGTATCCGTTCGCGAAGCTGCGCCACGTGCGAGATGACGCCGATTGCCCGGTGCTCCGACCGGAGCCGGTCGAGCGAATTCATGACGGTATCCAGCAGATCGTTATCGAGCGTGCCGAAACCCTCATCCAGAAAGAAGAATTCCAGCGGGGCGCGCCCCATCTGAATGGTATCGGAGAGAGCCAGGGCAAGCGAGAGGGAAACCAGAAAGGTCTCCCCGCCGGAAAGAGTGCTGGGGGCGCGTTCGCCGCCGCCGTTGCCGTTGTCTTGAATATAAAAGCCATCCTTCGGGCGTGCTCCAATCGCCAGGCGACCGCCGGTGAGCGTGGCAAGCTGCACCGATGCGCGACGGCAGATCTCCACAAGCCGCTCGTTGGCGAGATAATCGACAAACGCATTCGCGCGGATATAGCGCCCCAGCTGATCCATCGTCGCCAGCCTTCCGGCACTCTCGCGATCCTCCAGGCTCACCTTCCGCCACTCCTGGTTCTTCTCGCGACATTCCCTCAGTTTTTCGCGAGCCCCCCCAAGCGCCAGCATCGCCGATTCCTCCATCTTCCGGGCATCGCTCAACGCCTCTTCGCGTTCCCGGAGCTCTTCATCGGATGATCCCCGGCCGGCAATCGAGAGGGAAAGCTCCTCCATCCGGCGGGTGCGCCGCTCATGCTCCAGGGCGATCTGCTCCGCGCGACTCCGAAGCACGCGCAACTCATCATCGTGAAGGAGGCTTTCCCGCACCTCCCCGGGATCGGCGAAGCCGTGCTCAAGCAGTCGCTCGCGGCATACGCGATCGGCCTCCTTCCATGCGATCTCCTCACGGTGAAATCCCTTCCATGCGTCATCCACAGCCCCCTGTTTCACCGTCGCCTCGGTATGCGCGGCATCGTGGCGGAGCTTCGCCCGGTCGAATTCCTCCTTGATTCCGTCCCGGCGCTCCGCGCGGTCGCTGATCAGCATCTCCACGCTTTCCCGCCGTTCGTTCTCCGGGACAAGCTCCGCGATGCGGGAGGAAACCTCCGTGGTCTGCCTGACGATTTCCCCCTCCAGCGCGCGCGCGTCGCTCTCGGCATCCGTCGATTTCCGCCGTCCCTCCTCTCGCAGCATTTCGATGCGAGCCAGGTTCAACCGTGACGTCCCAAGCTCCTCCCGCTTCGCCGCGATGCGGGCGCGCGTTTCGGCCAGAGCGTGATCGTGCCGCGCGATCTCCAGAAATCGTTCCTCGATATCGGCCACGGTACGGCCATCGGAGAGATCAGTGATTTCGCGTGATATAGACTCACGCTGATCGCGCAGATGGCGCAGGGCGATGATCTCACTCTCCAGCCTTTCCCGATCCCGGGCAAGCTCCGCGTCGCGACCGGCCCGCTGCTCCGCGATACGGCTCCGCGCCCGCTCCGCGTTCAGGGAGAGCGCCTCCAGATCGTGAAGTCGCGCGCTCAGCGATTCGACCGATTCGGTTTTGATTGTTCCCTCGGCGATCACCGTATCGATCAACGATCTCAATGCATCGCTTGTGGCGATCGGTGGTGTGGCGGCGACCGAGCCAAGAAGCTCCTCGATCCGGGCGCGCACGGCATCCCGCTTTGCGGTCAGGCTTTCCAGATTTGCCGTTGCCGCTTCCAGGGCATTCTCGGTGGCCGCAACCGAGCGTTCGATATGCCTGCACGTTATCTCGCACTCCCTCACCTTCCCCTCCAGCCGCGCAAGCTCGGCATCGAGCGATTCAATCTCCGTGGCGATGCTCTCATCGGGCACGTGAGGGGCGGGATGATCCTGGGAGCCGCAGAGAAGGCAGGGAGAGCCATCATGGAGATGGAGAACAAGCGATGCGAGCGATGATTTCCGGCGCGCGTCATCCCGCAGATGCCGGATGTTCTCCAGCTCTGTAAAATTGTTCGATTCGTGCGACCGGGCTTCCCGCAGATGGAGCATCTCCTGATCCAGCGTCCGCCGCAAGCCCGGCAGGCGCTCCTCCTGGCTCTTCCGGTCGGCCGCGTGAGTACGGGCCAGCTCTTCCTGCGCGTCGATATCGCTCAACACTCCCTTCAGCGTTACATACCTCTCGCGAAGATCTTCCTGCGCGGCTCTGGCCTTTTCCTGCTCCGCGTTCGCGCGGTCCCGCTCCCCGCCGATCCGCTCCAGCTCCGCCACGGAGGCCAGCTCTTCCCGGTCGGCCGCGCCCGAGGTGATCCGGTCCGAGGATATCGTCAATTCGAGCTGTTGGATCTCCTCTTCCTTCCGCGCGATCTGCTCGCCAACGCCGGCAAGGCTCTGAAGGAGGCGGCTTATCCCCGCAAGCATCGCGCGCTCGCCGGGGGCGATCATCAGCTCCTCCGCCTCCCGTTCCCACTCCAGCATCAGCCTCTCCATCGCCTCAACATCGGCGGCGATGATCCGGTGCTCGGCATCCATCTCCTTGTAGGACCGGAGGAGCGCTGGAAGCTCATGGTTCATCCCCTGGAGCCGTTCGCGGTTCCGGGACAGTCGCGATTCCTCCCGCCGGATCGCTTCAAGTTCCGCGATCTCCTCGCAGAGAACGTTGAACACTGCCGGGTAATCGAGCACGGCCCTGTCGAAAAGGAGCCGGGCGGCGGCAAGCTCCTCGATGATCAGATCATTCTGGCGGACGGCTTCCCGGTATCGCGCGTCCGACTCGGCGTGGCGTTGCGCCGCAAGATCAAGCGCGTTGATGGCCGGCTCCACAAGCCGACCCCGATCGGCCCGTTCGATTTGCGATCGGAGCGCGCGCACTTCATCCTCACGGAGTCTCCAGGCTTCCACGTCCGCCTGAAGAGCACGCTGTTCGGCAAGGAGATCGTGGAGCGCCAGGAGATCGGCATGGAGCTTTTCCTGTTCAATCACCTCGCCACGGATGGCGGCGAGATGATCGGCGGCAAGCCCCTCCGCCTGTTCGTGCGCCGTTACCGCGTCATCATCGTACGCTTTAAGCTCGTGCATCCTCCCCTCCACCTCCGCGCGTCCCTTCTGCATCTCCGTCTGGCGCTGTTTCAACTGTATGCTCAGGCGATCGCCGAAGTGGTGGAGATTGAAGAGCCGTTGCAGCACATTGCTCCGCTCCCGCGATTCCAGCGAAAGGAACTCCGCGAACGCTCCCTGTGGCAGCACGACCGCACGGAGGAAATCATCAAAATTGATCCCGATGATCCCCTGGATGATCTCCTTTAACTCGCTGTTCTTCTCGCTGACCGGCTCCATTATGCCGTCGCGATGCTCCATCAGGCGCATCTTCTTTGTCTCTATCCCCCCCGATTTACTCCGCGCCAGCAGACGGTCGATCGTATAGGTCTGCCGCTCGCCGCCGCCGCCGATCTCGAACGTGAACGCGACCGAGCAGCGGCTTTCCGCCATGTTGATAATTCCCTGCGTCCCCCGCTGCACCTTGCCGTAGAGCGCAAGCGTCATGGCGTCCAGGATGGTCGATTTTCCGCTGCCGGTCGGGCCGAATATGCCGAAGAGTCCTCCCCGCATAAGCGTCTCGAAATCGATCGAGGTCTTTTCGCGGAAGCTGTTTAGTCCTGCAAGTTGAAGGCGAAGTGGCTTCATTCGAATGCGCGTGGGATAACGTTAATGCGTCCGGGTTTCCTCATCTCCGTTGGCCGCCAGCTCCAGGAAGAGTCGCAGCACTTCATCGTTGCACGGCTCCTCGTAGCGGGCGCGGACAAACCGGCGGAACTGCTCTTCGATCGTGACGGGAGGGGCATCGGGAGCATCGCCGTTCTGTTCACCCGCCTCCCACCGATAGCCGCATGTGCAGTGGATCAGCCCGGGATGGGCTCTTCGCAGGTTGTTGAGATAGTCCGGCTCCAGAGGCGCATCCAGCAGAAGCTGGACCGACAGCCAGTCGGCGGGATCAACCTCCGCCAGCCTCCGCTCCAGCTCCTCGATGCCGTTGCCGATCTGCCACCGCCGGAGCATCCGTCCGCTGGAGAGGGGGACGGGATAATGAGAGATCTTCCCATCGCGAAGCTCAACGATCGTCACCGATTTCTTCTGTCCCGCCTCGCTGAAACTGTATTGCAGCACCGAGCCGGCGTAGCGGATGCAGGTATCATTTATCCCGCGCATCTCCTGCTCGCGATGCAGATGCCCCAGCGCCACGTATGACGATGCCGGAAAGCTGAGCGGCTCCACCGTGTAGGCGCCGCCGACCTGAATCTGCCGCTCCGAATCGCTCTCCTGACCGCCCGATACAAAGAGATGGCTGGCGATGATATTCGCCTCGCCATCGCGAAAGCGCGCGGCCCCCTGTTCCATGAATTCACGGACGCGCCGGTTGTAATCCACGGCGGCCCCCTCCTCGTTGGCGATATCCTCGGTCAGCAGTTCCTTTAGACGGGATTCGGAGGGATAGGGGAGCGCCAGAAGGTTGAGGATACGTTCGGCGCGGGGAAGACGGAGACGGATAAACGATTGCGCCGACTCAACACATGCGGTGCGGGCTTTTCCGGCATCGTACAGGGCGGGAATATCCTTCGGGTAGCCGAGCGTGGTTATTCCAAGCGCGCGCGCATAGGGATCGGAGGCGATAAGACGATCCGGGCTGTCGTGATTGCCGGCGATGACCACGATACCGCGGCGCCCGCCATCGGCAAGCCGGGTCATCGTCCGATAGAAGAGCGATTCCGATTCCGCCGGCGGGTTGTACGCATCGAACACATCGCCGGCGATGATGATGGCATCCACCGCCTCCTCATCCGCGATGCGGCAGATCTCGTCCATGACGCGCTCCTGCTCGTCGTGACGATTACGACCTTCCAGCTTCCGCCCCAGATGCCAGTCCGCAGTATGAAGTATTCGCATGAAGTGATCGAGATTAGCTGCCCCCCCGGTAGACCGATAAAATAGGGATAGAGCATTGCGCGAGCAATCCATCCCCCCGCCAACGGACCTCTTATTACCGATTGAGAAACCGCGCCGTCCCTGATGCCATCCCGTGACCCCGAAAACAGTTCGGGCCGGATCGATATGATCCGGCCCGAACTTCTGGCTCGTCCACGTGTGATACCTAAGCAAGAGGGGTCGCTAAAACTCTTTACTTCTGTTTGATCACCCATACGCTCGCATAACCGGCGCGTGTCGCGGCTGACTGCGCTTCGCTCTGCGATGCAAACGAACCGAATCGAACTCTGTACAACTTGGTTCCATCCTTCTCCGATTTCACGACGGAGATAGCTCCCATCCCTTTGCTCCGCAGCTTTTTGGCAAGCAGATTTGCCTCCGCCTCATCGGGGGTGGCACGCACCTGCACCATGAATTTGGAGGGAGATGGTTTCACGAGATCTTTTTCGGAACCCTTTTCCCTAGCCGCCTCGGATTCGGCCGGCTTCTTTTTCTTCTCTTCCTGATTTTTTGCCGGCTTTGGTTCGTTTCCCGGCCTGATATCATTTGCCGCCGCCAGATCATGCGGTTCCGCCGCCGGCCGCGATCCGGTGGTGATATCGTTATGATCGGCCGTCGTTGCGCCGCCGGTTGCCTGCTGCGGGGGAACATCCGTGGTCGCGGGAGGCGCCGTTGTTCCCTGAACCGCCTCGGCACTCCCGACCGTTTCCCCGGCCATCTGGCTCGGAACAGCCGATGCCGCCGGGGCGAGCGCCTGTTGTGGCGGAGGCTGCGCGGCCTGCGGGCGCTCCGTCACTGCCGATGGGTTATCCGTAGCCACGCCTTCGTTCCTGTTCGCGAAAATGCTGGAGATAAGATCGCCTCCTCCCGCATACAGCCCCACTCCAAGCCCCGTTCCCAGCACCACCGTAAGCGCGATTGCCCACATCCTCCCCCGCGGCCTTGCCGAAACAACCGGAGAAGAATAGGCCATCGGCTCAAATGCGACGGTCGGCGTATCACGATACTTGCCGTAGCTGGTGACCGGCTCGCGCTGCGGCTGCGGCGCTGGCTCCGTCGGACGGGATTCGGCGACGGGAGATTCCGTTGCGCGCGGTGCCGCCGGACGGAAATTGCTGCGGGAGATATTTCCGGCGGGAGATGGCTCCAGCATCATCCGCGAAGCGGATCGCGGACGTTCCGTTGCCTTCTTCTCCTCTTTTGGAGCGGTGGCGACAGGAGCGGCAACCTCCTCTTTTGGAGCGGTGGCGACAGAAGCGGTGGCGCCAAGAGCAGCCACCGAACGCATGCGCGTTGCGCCGTCGGATGCTGTCTGTGCGGTCTGCGACTTTACGGCGGCCGGCGCAATCGGTCGCAGGCCGGTCGGGGTCGCGGATTTTGTGGGAGACTGATATTCCGGCCGCGCGTCCGGTTCCGCCGCGGATACGACCATTGCGGCGATTGGAGCATCCAGATCCGGCAGCGGCGGCATGACCGCATCCCCCGCAACCGAATGGATCTGGCGTTCCTCGTTCGGGCGCTCGACGGCCTGCCCCATCACCGAACGGAGTCGCGCGGCGTCGCGCGTCATCGCCGAGGATGTGCCTCCGGTTGCCAGCCTTTCCATGCGAAAGCGTTGCTGTTCGGTTCGTTCCGTGGTCTGGCTCATAGTGCCTTCTGATCCTTCATGTTCCTCGGGACCGCGATTGTCACTGTCGGAAAAATGTTCATCGTAATTATTATCCATCGCAATCTCCTCGCTGATATTTTCCGATAATCGTTTGTTATCGAAATACGTATCTGCCGGCCGTCGGATGCGAGCAAGAAATAAATCCTGCTCGCATCCCGGCGCTTCCGGAGGGTACGGCGCTCCAAGGCTGGAGACCGTAACAGTCTGGACCCCCTGAATGTTCATCGTTACCGGCTGATCGCGCCTTGTGCCGATCCATATTCTCCGGAACGTCTTGTTCGC
The DNA here is from genome assembly GCA_039917235.1 of Kapaibacterium sp. (SeqCode). Taxonomy (GTDB): domain Bacteria; phylum Bacteroidota; class Ignavibacteria; order OLB7; family OLB7; genus JAFDZV01. The sequence goes on from JBDSJW010000082.1 coordinate 13,781, forward strand.
ATATCTTTATTAATATCTGACCGCAATTCCTATCGATCCGAATATTCCCCGCTCTCCGTAGCCGCTCCACAGTTCATAATTCTGATTAATCAGATTATCCAGTTCAAGCATTGCATCGAAATGCCCGTTGATCGTATATCGTCCCTTCAGATTTATCAGCGTCACCGGCTTGGCAAGAGAATCGGTAGCCCCGGTTCGCTCTCCGATATAATGGAGCGTCGCGGTAATCGAGAGCGGGATATTCGAGAGGCGCTTGCCGTACATCGCCTCGGCATTGATCGTCGGCAGATAGGGAATTCGCGTCCCCGCTGCTCCAAGCTGTCCGTCGTTATAGGTCGCAACCAGCGCCAGAAGATCATCACCATCGATCTGCCAATAAATATCCCCCGTCGCCGATGTCACCGTTGCCGCATCGTAGCGCGGATCGAACGTTGCCGATGTTCGCGCACTGAAAAAGGAATAATTATCGTATCTCCTTCGCGAGCCCAGCACTCGCAGTCCAAAGGATTCCCACGGCTCGATACGCACGGCCGCCCTGTATCCAAGCCCCTCCACCTCATGCCGCACCAGCGGATTTGAGGAGACGTAGGGATTTTTATCGAGGAGTCGCTGGAGCGATACGGGATTTATTCCACCGCTGACCCCCGCCGATATCGTAATGCCACGGAGCGGATAAAGCTGCACTTCCGCCGACGGGAGAATTTTATCGCTTGATGTTCCATCGCTGTTGCCGGCGAAATCCCCGTTCGCTCCCGCCTGTAGTTTGAAATATGTGTTCGTATATGCAGCGAATAGATTTACTCTGCCATAATTGATCGATGTCCCCTTCAGCGTTGTCAACTGAAGGTTTGCGCCGCCGCCGACGGTTAATCCAAGCCAGCCGGTGCTGATGTTGGCTCCCCCCTCCAGAGTCCGTTCGTTGGTCGCGGAATCCCCCGTCATCGCAAGCGAACGATAATTCCCCTTCAGATCGAACGTTGTCCCCTTGTAGCTGTTGCGACCCGATGCGCCGACGTTCCAGCGTTCATCACGCCGTTCCGGCGCGGGATCGACGGCGTAGAGCGTGTAGCGATCGTTGCCGTAGGAGATTTCTCCCCCCATATGTCCGCCGCTGAATATCCCGTAATTATCGCCGATCACATACCCGCCATTTACTCCCGCTTCCACGCTGGTTCGTCTGGCGTTTGTGACAAAACCATTTGTCGATGCAAATTTTATCTGCGCGGAATAATCGTACGGCCACGATGTGCCGATATAATTCAGCCGGATCCCCGCTGTCGTAAATATTCCCAATGTCCCCTCCGCGTAGAACGGCTGCCGGGCAAGCATCGCCGACTCGAACCCGGCATATTTTCCCACCTGAATTTTCTCGCGCTCGTTCTCGCCGGAACTGTTGAGCTGAACCGGCTCCACGTTTACCGGAGCCATTACGCGCGGCTGGCGTTTGACGGTTCCTCCATTGTCCTGATAGGTCTTCCGCGCCAGATCGACCGGGGAATTATCAGGCTCCGCTCTCTTCGCGGGGACCGGAGCGCTTTGTTCGTGCTTGGATTTATCGCGACCGCCGCGATCGGCCGGCTTTTTTTTCTGCTGGGCAAAAGCCGATCCGCCGGAACATGCGAGCAGAACAATTCCCATCGTCGCAAGCGCGGAGATAGTAGTATATCTGTTCAATATGGATCTGGCCCACCCCATGATCAATTCAACCCCTTTAATCGTCGATCCGCCTCGGAGCGTAGTTCCGCATCGCAGCTTTCGCCGATGATCCGGCGATAGATATCCTTTGCGCTGGCCGTTGCTCCCAGAGTTTCATAGATCCCGGCGATCTGCAACCTGTCGCCATCCGAATATTCCTCGTCGCTCTCCAGGCTTGCCACCGTCCGCTCGATCAGTTGTGAGGCCTGCGCCGTGTCGCCGGAGGCTTGGCGCATGGAGGCAAGGGCCAGCGCCGCTCGAATTCCCAGAGAGTCGTTTCGTTGTTCGATTGCGCGAAGATTTGTGTCGATAATCCGCGTGAGCGCCGTATCCTTTTCAATCGTCGCCAGCATAATCCATGCTTTATCCGGCTCCCGGCTTCCGCCGGACAATTTCGTATTCCGGTAGAGCGACCCTTTCGCCGAATCGATATTTCCCTGCCGCAGATAAATCTCCGCGAGAATTCTATTTCCCTCACCGGCCGATGATTTTTCACTTCCGGCGATTATCTGAAGATTGTTCAGCGCCGATTCCACATCGTTATGTTCCAGCGCGATTTGCGCCAGCATCGAGGCGGCCTTCATCGCCGCGCCGCTCCGCGGGAAACCTTCGGTTATCAATATCAGCGTATCCACCGCTCTTTTTTTCTCTCCGGCGATAAGGAGACTTTTGGCCAGATCGATCCAGAGGTTAAGCGAGCAGCTATCGGTTCCACGTTTCCCCATCAGATCGCGAAACTCCCTGGCCGCATCCTCCCCATTTCCCGCCGCCATGTACAGCTCCCCCCGTCGCGCCTGGATGCTGTCCTCCCATCGAAGCCCGCACATCCCCGTCTCCGGTCCATCGCTCCCCGCTCCTTCCTTGCGGATTTCCTCCAGCAGCGTGCGCGCATCGATTGCGTAGGAGCTTTTGGGATATTTTTCGAGAAGGATCGAGCTGGCGGCGGCGGCGGCGGATCTGTCGCCGATCCGTGAATATGCCGTTACCAGGAGGTTGTAGGCCTGGGCTCCGAGCTGATCGGAGACCGGCGTTTTCAGGAGGCTGTTCACCCAATCGATTTCCCGCTCTGATTTCCCCTCCTTGTCCGCCATAAAGGCTCGCAGATAGAGCGCATCGGCATGGAGATCGTTATCGGGATGACAGAGAAAGAACTGTTTCAACGTTTTATCGGCGGAGCTGATATCCCCCTGGCGGAAGTAGGCCAGTGCCTGCTGATAGTTAGCGTGGATCACCTCTTCGGGGGTAGCCTGTTTCTCCCTTGCCTGCTGGTAGGTAGCAATTGCCTCCGTGTAATGCCCGCTCATCATCAGCGCATCGCCGCGCCGCAATTCCGATTCGGCGGCGTACTCGGTCAGCGGATACGCTTTAATCAGGCTGGAGAATGCCCGTTCCGCCGCGCTGAAGTTTCCATCCTTGAAGTTCGACCACCCGATTGTGTAGAGTGCGCCGGGCACCTGGCTTGAACCGGGATAATGTTCCACAAGCTGATCGAGCGCATGAATCGCGGCCTTGTAGAGTCGCGACTGGAAGTATGCCTCTCCCAGCCAGTACATCGCCTGCGCCGCCGTGCTGTCATCGCTCGTCTCTTCCAGACAGGCGTTAAGCCGCGTGATCGCCGCCGCCTGCTCCCCGATCCTCACCAGCGCGATTCCCCGAAGCAGCCTGACCCTTGCCGATTCCACTTTGTTGCCGGCCGGCTGGTCGGCAATGATCGCTTCGGCCTCGCTCAACACCTGATCGGCTTCCGCCGCTCGATTAAGAGCGATAAGCGATGCTCCCGAAAGCGTTGCCGCTGTAAGCTGAAGCGGCCGGCTCCGCGCGGTTTTCCTGGCCTGTTCAACCAGCCGGAGCGCCTCGGCATACTCCCGATTTTTATATCGTATCTCCCCCTGCAACAGCACCGCGTAATCGTTATACCGATGCCTCTGATCGGCCGCGATCTCCCCCAGCATTCCGATGGCCTGTTCCGTCTCTCCGCTCTCCCAGTAGGCCAGCGCCATCTGATATTCCGCGGTCTGGCCGGGGAGATCGTTGCTGTCGGCGGCAATCAGCCGTTTGTAGAGGGTGATTGCCGAGTCCGTGCGATGCGCGCGCTTGTACGTATCGGCCAATCCCAGCAGCCCGCGTCGCCTGTACGCCCCTCCCATATTATCCGCAACGTTGATAAACGCCGACTCCGCCTCCGGATATTTTCCGGTTTCCCTATCGATTGCCCCGGCGATCAGCGCGGATTCCGCCCAATCATTTTCGCCGCTTTCCCGTTCCGCGTCCGACGGATCAGGAACATGCAGCATCCGAAGCTGTTCCTCCACAATCGAGGCGGCGTTGGTGTACCGTCCCTGACTCAGAAGACATCTGGCTATCGCGTTGCGCAAGGGCGGAAGGTCTTTGCCCTCTGCGCGACCGGTAGCCTGTTCATAGTAATCGATAGCTTTATCGCAACGTCCATTGGACTCCGCTATCATTCCCATCAGCTCCAATGCACGTCCCTGCATCGGATGGTCGGGATATTTGGTTGCGAACTCCTCCACCAGGGTCAACCCTTTGTCGATCGGCTGTTCCCTGTCCACGACTTCTATCAATCCCAGATAGAAGAGCGCGGACCCAGCCGTCAACTGATCATCGCCTGTCTCTTCATCGCTTGCCTTCAGATACGCCTGATTGAAATCCCTTCTCGCCTCTTCATATCTGCCGAGCACAAGGTTTGCGCGCCCTTTCTGCAACCAGGTCCTCGCCAGATACTGGAAACTGGGATTGGATTCAATCTGCCGACGTGCCTCGTCATTTGCCATCTCATACCGGCCATCAAGGAGATATCGTTCCAGATATGCCTTGTCGAGCAGGAGATGCCATGAGAAATCAGATCCCTCAAGCTCTCCCGGCGTCTCTTCACCGGGGAAGTGATATGCCGTGATATCCGGCTTCAGCATCAGATCTTCGAGCGGGGCTGTTGTTGGTTGTCCCCACCCGCTTCCACTTCCCACCATCCACGTCAGCACAACCAGCAGAGTTAGAAATAGCCCCTGATGCCGCGATTTCCCGGCATCCATGCTCCATCTCATGGTTTGATTACTGTAGATTGACAGGCCATTAAGGTTTAGATCTTCAAGATGAGCACTATATCAACTCTTAGCTCACAATTTACTTTAACTATGGGGTAAAAAAAAGCACATTGATACTCAATGTGTCATTTTAATATTCGCTATGTCTGTCAGCGGAACAGTTCCTTGATCATTCCCCACGATTTTCGCACCCCTGAAACCTCATGGGTAATGGTGATCGCGGGTGAAAACTGATCGGTGGTTCCCCCCACGGCCTTCAGTCGATAGGTAAAATGCTTGCCGCTTTCGGTCTTATAGAATGCCCCGTTGTCAATGTAGTTATATGCGGAGTGCCGGCCCTTGGGATCAATCCGCGCAATCATCCGATAATCGATAGTTTCATCGCTTTTGCGCTCAATTTCAAAGCTTTTGATTCCGGTCTCTTCCATCGTTTCCCACTGTAGAAGCACCTCATCACCGTAGGGAGAGGCTTTTACATAACTGAAGATGCTTTGTGTTCCCATTGCCGGAAAGGCCATGCAAAGCAGAACAACGATAGCAATTGAATACCTGACGATTTTCATTACAGCTCACAATTGATCGTATCATCACAAGAGACCGATGAGCAATGTAGCAATCTTTACTTCTGATTGCAACACCATCGCACACTCACCCCTCATCAAGGTCAAGTATCAGGCCATCATATGCAAGGAACATCGACTCAGGGAGTTGACTGTTGACCTCTTCGTGGGCAATCTCATGGGAGATATGGGTAAAGTATGTCCGGCGCGGCGCAAGCTGCTCCGCCACTTCGATCGCCTGTTGCAATGTAAAGTGCGTGGGATGCTGGGTAAACCGAAGGGCATCCAGCACAAGCGTATCGATCCCCCGCAATTGTTCGGCGGCCTCCTCGCTGATGGCGTTGCAATCGGTACAGTACGCAAAGTTGCCGATGCGGTATCCATTGACCCGCATACGCCCGTGGGAGAGTTTTAACGGAGTGATCAGATGACCATCCACGGAAAATGGATCGTCGAGGATTTCATTTGCGATGATATGGGGTCTGCTGCTCTCCTGATTCGCGGGATCGGCGAACGCGTAGGAAAACATCACCCGCAAACAATCGAGGGTTTCCGGCATACCGTAGATGGGGATTGGCCGCTGCATCTTGAAGTTGAACGCGCGAAGGTCATCAAATCCACCAATATGATCGAAATGATGGTGGGTATAGATCACGGCATCCAGACTGTCAATCCCCGCTCTGAGACATTGCTGACGAAAATCCGTTGCGGTGTCGAGGATGATGCTTGTATCGTGAAACTTCACCCAGACGGATGGCCGGAGTCGCTTATCCCTGGGGTCGGATGATCGGCAGACCTCACAGGTACATCCCACTGTTGGAACACCGGTTGATGTGCCGCTGCCAAGAAACGTTACCTTCATAAATACCATTTTCCTTGCGCTGTGCTCCAATCCCGCCATGATACCCGAAAAACTTCCCGATCCGGCGGCTCTTCTACCCGGCTATTCCTTCGTCCAGTCAATATCGGAGAATGTGATGATCCGGCAATCGCTATCCCGCTTTGCCCCCTTATTACGTTCACCGTCCGGATTCTTCAATGCGATTCCGCGGCGGTTCTGGCTTCCCGAATCCGTATGCGTTGTAATCCTTCGCTCACTGGGGTAAGGCGTAGCCCCATAACCGCCTGAGCCTTCAAGGAAACCAAACCTGATCGGAGCGGTCGTCGCGCTGGACGATGAAGCTCTTCGTCAGTAATCATCTCGATTGCCGACACGTCGAGATCGTTTACACGTGCCACGTGGCAGGCCCATTCATATCGCGACATCAGTTCCGGCCCGGCGATATTGACAACACCGAGATATTCCCGTTCCACGGCCTTGATGATTCCATATGCCAGGTCTTCGAGCAGGGTTGGATTACCATATTCATCGGTGACCACCCGTATCGTTTCTCCTCGTGACAGCGCTCCATTGACCCAGGAAACGAACGATGGCTTTGTCCCCCCCTCATCGCCGTACAGCCACATGGTGCGGATAATTGTATGGTGAACGCCGCTTCCGGTACAGATATTTTCCGCGGCCAGCTTCGTCTTTCCGTAATAATTGATCGGACATGGAGGCGCCCCTTCAAGATATGGCCCGTTCTTCCCATCGAAGATATAATCGGTCGATATCTGAATCAGGTGACGATCGTGACGTTTGCACTGCTTGGCAATCATCTCTACCAGACGCGCATTGCTTTCCCATGCCTCGTTCCGCTCACGCTCACAACGGTCAACATTGGTAAACGCGGCGGTGTTGATCACCACATCAGGCTTAAGGCTTTCGCTTTCGAAGAGCGCTTTCCAGGAGGTTGGATGTTTGCTGTCAAACCCCGACCGATGCCCATCGATTTCGAGCGCGGTGCGTGTTAGCTGCACAAGCTCCCACCCCGTCTCCTTTGAGATGAGTTCCGTGACCTTGCGCCCTAGCGCTCCCTGTGCTCCAACAATTGCCACCCGCATCTGGTATTCCTTACGATCAGAGAAGATTGTTCCACGTGAAACACTGCATTACCGCAGATAGAGACCCAGCACCGCGATATCTGAACGGCTTACCCCCGCAATTCTCGCGGCCTGTCCTAACGACGCGGGACGTATGAGGGAAAGTTTTTCGCGCCCCTCGGATGAGAGCGATCGTATTGAATAATAGTCGAGCGCCATGGGAATGATCATCTCCTCTCCCCGTCTGAATCGCTCGATATCCTCAATCTGCCGGATAATATATCCCTCGTATGTTGCCATGATATCAGCCTGCTCTGCAATTTCGGCATTCGCGAGCAACGATCCCAGTTCCTGATCAAGAACCAGATCCCGCACCTGGGTAATAGAAACCTCGGGACGCTTCAGATATTGCCAGGCCTTGATGGAACCTCCCCCCGCGGGAGACTTTACAGACTCACGCTGGAGCAGCTCCACGGCTTTTGTAAACCCCTCCTGCTTCGCCACAACCCTTTCATACTCCGCTGATTCCACAAGCCCAAGCCGATAGCCGATAGGAGTAAGCCGAAGATCCGCATTATCGCGCCGAAGCAACAGCCGGTACTCTGCACGCGAGGTAAACATCCGATATGGCTCATCGATGGTGAGGTTGACGAGGTCATCGATCAAAACGCCGATATACCCCTGCGATCGATCCAGCACAAGCGGGTCTTCACCACGAAGACCAAGGGCGGCATTGATACCGGCAATCAGCCCCTGTGCCGCCGCTTCTTCGTAGCCGGATGTTCCATTGACCTGACCGGCAAAGAAGAGGTTGCGGACAAATTTGCTTTCCAGTGAACGATGGAGCTGATGCGATGGGAAATAATCATACTCCACCGCATACCCATAACGAAGGATCTCGCAACGCTCCAACCCCGGAATTGTTCGCAACGCCGAAAGCTGTATCTCCTCCGGAAGCGAAGTTGAAAAGCCATTGACGTAAACGGAGTCGGTTGCAAGTCCCTCCGGCTCCAGAAAAACCTGATGGCTCTCCTTATCGGCGAATCGGAAGATCTTATCCTCCACCGATGGACAGTAGCGCGGACCACGACCGGTGATCCTCCCCGTAAACATCGGCGAGCGATCAAGGCCGGAACGGAGAATATCGTGCGTGGCGGATGTTGTCCCCGTTATATAACAGTCAACCTGGTTCCGCACGGCGGATGTCCGCTTCGAGAATGGTACCGGCTCCGCGTCTCCTCCATCCGCATGACAGACCGATAGATCAATGGAACGGCGATCTATTCTTGGAGGCGTGCCGGTTTTCAGGCGCCCGGTCTGCAACCCCATACGCCGAAGCGAACCGCTCAGATGTTCCACCGACTCCTCACCAATACGACCGCCAACCGCTGTCTCTTCACCACGAAACATCCGTCCCGAGAGAAATGTCCCCGAACAGAGAATAACGGAACGGCAGGCAATTGCCGATCCATCCGCAAGCAACACCCCGACAACTACGCCATCCTCAAGAAGAACATCATCAACCAGCCCTTCAACGATTACCAGATTGTCGATCTCGGCTAATCGTTCCTGCGCTATTTGAGGATAGAGATCCTTATCGTTCTGCGAACGGGGCGACCACATGGCGGGCCCCTTGGATCGGCCAAGCATCTTAAACTGGATGCCGGATCGATCGGCAATGCGCGCCATCTCTCCCCCCAGCGCATCGATTTCGCAGACGAGCTGCCCCTTGGCCATCCCACCAATCGCCGGATTGCAGGACAAACGACCAATTGCACGCCGGTCAGCGGTGATAAGCACTGTGCGCATTCCCATACGCGCGGAGGCGGAGGCGGCTTCAATCCCCGCATGCCCTCCTCCAATCACAATGATGTCCGCCTTTTCTATTCGATCCATTGTTTCACGTGGAACATGAACTATTTACCAATACAGAACGATGAAAACAGGGTGTTGAGAATATCATCGTTGGTGACAGCTCCAGACAGAAGGGAGAGCGGATCGAGGAGCTGCCGAAGATCAGCTGATAGAAATTCAGTCCCCGGAATCACACCGGAGCGAATCGAGGCAAGCTGCTGTTGAATATCGTTGAGAAGAGCAAACTGCCGCTCATTCAGGAGAACCATCGCATCAGACAATGCCGACGAATATGACTCCGCAAGAAGGTCAAGGATTGGCGTCAGCGATTGAGGATGAAGGATGGAACAGCCAAGATGATCTGATGCTCCATCCGCAATATCGACTTTCGTGAAGATCGGGACAATCCGCGAGTGAGGATGCGAACGGCGCAAGACATCAACGGCAGCCAGTTCGCTATCAATCGAAGACGTATCGGAAGAATCGATCAGATAGAAAACATGATCGGAGAGGGCAATCAAATCCCTGGCATATCCCACTCCCTCCGCCTCGATTGCATCAACGGTTTCGCGCAGACCGGCGGTATCGATAAGGTGAAATGCTATCCCGCGATAATGAATCAATTCCTCGATATAATCCCTGGTGGTTCCGGCCTGAGCGCTTACAAGCGAGCGGGAATAGCCAAGGAAGGCGTTGAACAGACTCGATTTTCCCGCATTCGGCTTCCCAAGAAGGAGAACCCGAGGCCCCTTCCGCAGACGATTTCCCAAGTGATAGGAGGAGAGCAGGCCATCGCAGAAATCACTAAGATCACGCAAAAGGCTCTGAAGCTCATCATCGGAAGCAAAGTGGTAGCCATCCTCAACAAAGTCCAGCTCAAGCTCCAGAGCGGCAAGAGTCGTCACAAGACTTCCGCGAAAAGCCTCTAGTTTCCGTCGAAATTCCCCGTGAAACTGTCGCTGCGAGATATAAAGCGCCTGCTCAGACTCAGCGGCGATAAAATCTCCAAGAGCCTCCACCTGCACCAGATCCATCTTTCCATTCATAAAAGCGCGCCGGCTGAACTCACCAGCGGTGGCAAGACGTGCTCCGCATGCCACCGAGAGCCGGAGAACCTGATCGATGATCAACTGGTTTCCATGAAGATGAAGCTCCACCACATCCTCACCGGTAAAGGATGCGGGCCCCTCAAACCGCACAGCCAGACAACGATCCACGATATCGCCGTCCCATGTTATAATCCCATGGATCATATAACGAGGTGGCACGGCCGACAATGATCCGCCAGTAACGGGACGGAAGAAACGTTCCACAAGGTCAACCGCCCCTGATCCGCTCAATCGAACAATCCCCACCCCCCCGTTCCCCGGAGGCGTGGCACGTGCAACAATCGTATCTTGCAGGAAATTCATTGGATGGAAAACCGGGAGAACTTAATCCCCCTGAGAAAATAATCGTCAAGAGTAATTCGACGTAGACGATAACATTATGCCCGCGATACCATGCAAATCATGATACTTCCCATACTCCTCCTGGCATTGAATGCGCTTCTGCCACAGGCAATTCAAACTAGACTCCCCAGCCCACGACTCAATATAACCGAGTACTTCGTTGGCGATACCGCGAAATACGAAAGCTTTCATCTGAAAGTGGTGAACGACGGGGATAGTCTTGTTGTTATTGAATCGGTACAGCCAAGCTGCGGCTGCATCCTTACAACGTTGCAGCGAAGCAACGCCGTCAAAGGTCATGACGGTGATATCTACGTCGCGGTTACAACGTCGCGTATCGATACGCTCCAACCGATCATCGTGGATGTTTATACCAACAAGAACCGCAAGGAGCCGCTGCAATTGTTTATCCGCAAGCGCTCTTCGTCAGAGAAAACGCCGGAGTGATATGAAACGAATCTTCCCGATGCTATTGTTGATCACAACAACATGCGCGCTTGCAACGACATCGATTGTTGGCGGAAAAATGCCGGAATTCGCAATCGAAGATCAGTTTGAGCGATCCTGGAGCACAAGAGACTTTGGTGGAAGAATAACCGTGTTTGTTCTGAGCGATCGCGATGGATACGAGTACAGCAACGCCTGGACCGATGTTCTGGTGCCACAATTCAAACAATCCCCCGTGCGCTTTGTCCCCGTTGCCGATGTTCAGGCGGTGCCGGGGTTCTTGAAAGGCCTTATCCGCGGCAAGTTTCAGGATAAATTCAAATACTCGGTTCTACTCGACTGGGAAGGAACGCTCTTTAAAGCGTTAAACACAACGGCGGGATATCCAAATCTCATCATCGTGAACAAGGATGGTATCATACAGCACTCGACCTTTGGAAAAGGAACCAGAGAGCAGATCGATAATTTCGCCACTCACCTCCGGCAAACCATTGAAGGCTCGTAAAATCCGCAATCTGGCAATACTGGCGTTGATAGTGAGCGGATGCCATTCCGCGCCAAGCGATGCAACGATCAAACAGCTATCGGCCGTCTATGCGGACTTTCTTATCGCGAAGCGCCTTAACGCCGGCGATTCCATTGCAACGGCCAAAAACATCGACAGCGTCCTGAAGCGATATGATTTCAGCAGCATTCAGGAGATGACCGATAAGATAAAGGCGGTGGGGGATGATCCCGACAAACTACGCCAGCTCTTCGACAGCACTCAACGACGCCTGGAATCATTCCAGAACGGCAAGATGACCTGGCCGCCCGTGGATAAGAAGTAGTTTTCCTCAAAGTTATTCACCGAATGGGGAATACGCCAGCTCACATGAGCGATTTTGAGATATTCCGCCATCAGGTCTCGACAAAAAACGCCGAAATCTGAGCATTTAAAAAGAAATGGGTGAACCGATTGAACGGTTCACCCATTTGATTAAGTGTTCACCTGAACACGTTTACTTCTCATCTTCCACGATCGTGTAGTCGGCATCTTCCGCCGAACCGCCCGATGCGGAATCCGAAGCGGCGCCATCAGGGCCGGGGGCCGAGGCATTGGAATACATCTGCTGCGATACCTCGCTCCAGATACGATCCATCTCATCCTTTGCCGTGCGGATCTCGTCGATCGTGCCGTTGCGGAGGCTCTGCTCCAGCTTCTCCACGGCGGCCTCGATCTTTGTCTTTCCTTCGGCCGGAATCTTGTCGCCAAGATCGGTCAACTGCTTCTTGGTCGAGAAGACAGTCTGGTCGGCCTGATTCCGCAGCTCAACCTCTTCCTTCCGCTTCTTGTCGGTGGCGGAGTTGTCCTGCGCCTCCCGCTTCATCCGATCGATCTCGGTCTGCGAGAGACCGCCCGACGATGTGATTTGAATCGACTGCTCCTTACCGCTCGCCTTATCCTTGGCCGAGACGTTGAGGATGCCGTTGGCGTCGATATCAAAGGTCACTTCGATCTGCGGCACGCCGCGCGGCGCCGGCGGGATATCGCCAAGATGGAACTTGCCGAGCGACTTATTGTCGTTCGCCATCGGACGCTCCCCCTGAAGGATATGGATTTCAACCGAGGGCTGACTGTCCGCCGCCGTCGAGAAGATCTCCGTCTTCTTGGTCGGGATCGTGGTGTTCGATGGGATCATCGGCGTCATCACCCCTCCAAGCGTCTCAATACCGAGCGTGAGCGGCGTAACGTCGAGCAGGAGGACATCCTGCACATCCCCCATCAGAACGGCCCCCTGGATGGCGGCGCCGATCGCCACAACCTCATCCGGGTTAACGCCCTTGTTCGGCTCCTTGCCGAAGAAATCACGGACGATCTGCTGAATCTTCGGGATGCGGGTCGATCCGCCGACAAGGATAACCTCATCGATCTGCGTCGGGCTTAATCCCGCGTCCTTCAGGGCCGAATGGAGAGGCTCCAGCGTCCGTTTGAAGAGATCCTCGCAGAGCTGCTCGAACTTCGCCCTCGTCACCGTCAGCGTAAGGTGCTTGGGACCGTCCTGGGTGGCCGTGATGAAGGGAAGGTTGATGTCGGTCTGCATCATCTGCGAAAGCTCCATCTTGGCCTTCT
>JBDSJW010000083.1:0-4993 GCA_039917235.1 Kapaibacterium sp. (SeqCode)
AACTCTTCTCTATCCGAACAGCCCGAACAATGCCGCTGATAACACCCGATTATTACGACATCTCATCGCTCCTCAGCCAGGAGGAGCGGATGGTCCGCGATACAGTCCGCTCGTTCGTGGATGACGAGGTGCTGCCGATCATCGAGAAGCACTTCCAGGACGCCACATTCCCTATTCATCTGGTGAAACGCTGCGGCGATCTGGGGATGTTCGGCCCGACAATTCCCGAGGAATATGGCGGCGGCGGGATGAACTCCGTCTGCTACGGCCTGATCTGCCAGGAGCTTGAACGGGGGGATTCCGCCCTCCGAAGCGCCGTCTCCGTGCAGGGATCGCTGGTGATGTACCCGATATGGCGCTACGCCACCGAGGAGCTGAAACGGAAATGGCTCCCCCGGCTTGCCAGCGGCGACGCGATAGGATGCTTCGGGCTGACCGAGCCTGATTACGGCTCCAACCCCTCCGGCATGCTCACCAACGCCCGGGAGACCGACAGCGGCTACGTCCTGAACGGCGCAAAAATGTGGATCACCAACGGATCGCTTGCCGATGTGGCGGTGGTCTGGGGAAAGCTGGATGGCGTTGTCCGTGGCTTTATCGTGGAGAAGGGAACGCCCGGATTCTCCGCGCCGGAGATGAAGGGGAAGCACTCCCTCCGCGCATCGGTGACAAGCGAGCTGGTGTTCGAGGATTGCGAGATTCCGAAAACGCACATCTTTGCCGATATCAAGGGGCTGAAAGGCCCGCTCTCCTGCCTGACGCAGGCCCGCTACGGGATAAGCTGGGGAGCAATCGGCGCGGCAATCGCCGTGTTCGAGTCATCGGTAAAATATGCCACCACCCGCATCCAGTTCGACCGGCCGATCGGCGGGTTTCAGCTTGTGCAGGATAAACTGGTCTGGATGCTCAACGAGATCACCAAGGCGCAGCTTCTGGCGCTCCGCCTGGGAAGGCTGAAGGATGAAGGGACGATGCGCCCGCAGCAGGTCTCGCTCGCCAAACGGAACAACGTCTGGATGGCGCTGGAATGCGCCCGGATGGCCCGCGATATTCATGGCGCAAACGGCATCCTGGACGAATATCCGATCATGCGCCACGCGGCGAATCTGGAATCGGTGAAGACGTACGAGGGGACGCACGATATCCACACGCTGATTATCGGCGCGGATATCACCGGCATCGATGCGTATACATAGGCGTTTGTTGTGCGTTGATGCGTTGTGCGCTGGCGTTGTATCGCGTTGATGCGTTGTGCGCTGATTGTAAGGGCGGGTTTCAAACCCGCCCCGACGAAAAGATCGCACGAAAAGATCGTACAGACGAAACCGATCAGAACCGCATGGCACTTTCCGTTGACATCTCCCGCGTCCGCGACGGCTTCGATGATCTTCCCCTTCCCACATATGCAACCGGCGGAGCCGCCGGCATGGACCTCCGTGCCGCCATCGACGTTCCGATCGTGCTGGAACCGGGGGATCGCGCGTCGGTGCCGACCGGGCTTGCAATCGCACTGCCGGAGGGGTACGAGTGCCAGATACGACCGCGTAGCGGCCTGGCGGCGCGCAGCGGCATCACAATGCTCAACACGCCGGGAACCGTGGATGAGGATTATCGCGGGGAGATTCAGGTGATTGTCATCAACCACGGTCGCGAGCCGTTCACGATCTGCCGCGGTGAACGGATTGCCCAGGCGGTGATCGCGCGATACGAACGCGTGGTCTGGACCGAAGTGGAACGCCTGAACGAAACCGGACGCGGAAGCGGAGGGTTCGGCAGCACCGGAACGGTATGACGCACAACAGTTGGAGCTGAGCATCAGCAACCGCCGGCAACCGGAGAACGGAACGGCGGACAGGGGTTAACCAGGATCATTATGGCACATACCGAAGATGCTCCGGCACCGGAAGAATCAAAGCTGGAACGAGAAAACGAACAGCAGGCCGTCGATGCCTCGTCCGATGCGGCCAAACGACAGGCAAAACGGCCCCACGTCTTCCTCAGAAGAAAGCTGGAACCGACCGAACGGCTTGCCCTGATCGGCGGGTTCGGCATGCTCGCCCTGGAACTGGTCACGACGATCACCCCGATCATCAACCCGATCTTCCCGATCGCGGCGCTTATCTTCTTCCTCTACCCGTTTCGTCGCGTCGTTGTCCCCCGCCGGACAATTCAGCTCGGGATCATCATTTATCTGGTCTGGCTCTTTATCAACCTGAGCGGAGCCCTCTTCCCCTTTATCGTCGCGTTCATCGTTGCATATCTCATGTCGCCGGTGGTGAGCTTCTTTGCCGAGCGGAAGATCCCCCGATGGGTCACATCGCTCGGGGTGGTGCTGATGATCCTTGGGGTGTATACGGTGATAGGCTTCTTCCTGATTCCACGGCTTATCGACCAGTTCGATCAGCTTATCGGCTCGGTGCAGTCTATCTTCAAGGATGCCAATTCGTTTCTCGACCGGAATGCGCTGATCGACAGGCTGGCAAGCTACGGCATCCCCAAGAAGCAGGCGGCGGATCTGATCACCAACTACGTGGAACCGCAGTTGAAAGGGGTGATCTCCTGGATCTTCGTCAACCTTGGATCGTTTATCAAGAACTTTCAGTCGGTCCTCGAAGGGGTGCTGAACCTGGTGCTGATCCCGATCATCTCCTTCTACCTGCTGATCGATTTCAACCGCATCAGGATCTTCATTAGAAGCACCCTCCTTCAGGATGATCCCGATTCCATTTACTATATCAAACAGGTTGATGGCATCCTTAGCTCGTACCTTCGTGGAATTCTCCTGACGTCGTCGCTCGTCGGCGGCATGGCGATTGCGACCCTTTCGGCGTTTGGCGTCCCTTATGCCGTGGTTATCGGGATATTGACCGGCGTCTTCAATCTGATCCCGACCGTCGGGATGTTCCTCAATCTCGGGCTGTCGATGGTGATCTACCTCTTCGCCCCGGGTGATTTCTGGAACAATACGCTGATCACGGTCGGCATGGTGGTGGGACTTCACGCGCTGAACTCCTACGTGATCGAGCCGCGCGTCATCGGCGATCGCGTCGGGCTCCATCCGGTGCTGCTGATCGCGTCCCTCTTCATCTTCGCCCACTTCCTCGGGTTTATCGGGCTGATGATCGCCGTCCCCACGACGGCCGTCATGCTCTTCTTCCTGAAGGAATGGTATCGCCGCTCAACACGCGACCGGCGGCCGGTCATGGTCGATCCCTCCCCCCCAGGCGACGCAATCGGCGAGATCTCATAATTCAAAGGCTCCCCTGAGTCGATCGTTCACAGACCCCTAGCACAGACTACGTTACATGGCCCATTTCCCTGTCGATCCCGAGAATAATCACGGCACGTCTGATGCTTCGGACGCCCTTCCGGAAGAGATTCATCATGATGCCGGGCTGGAGACAGCCGATATCCCCGCGGTCGATCGCGAACCAAACGATACCGACGGGCTCCTCTCATCCTCAATGAACCCGGTCGAGCCGGAGTTCGATGAGATTGGCGATGATGATATGAACGACGACGAGCCGGACGACGATGATGAGATGTCGGAGGATGACGATGACAACTTCGGCGACATCCCGGATCTGGAGGATGACGATGAGATGGAGGATGATGACGAGATGCCGGACGATGATGAAACCGGCGGCGAGCCGGAGAATGTGGCCGAGAATTCGGAGCTGGAAATCGATCTCCCCGCGCCGAAATATTCCGGCAAAATCTTCCTGATCGGCGTGCCGATCGGCAACAACGACGATATCACCCTCCGCGCAATGCGCACCCTCCAGGCAGTTGATGTGGTGGTCTGCGAGGATTTCAAGACCGCCGCGCGGCTCCTCCGGAACCATAACATCACCAAGAAGCTGATGGAGATGAACGAGCACAACGAGGCATCGGTGTGCGATGAGATCATCGGCATGGTCAAGCGCGGCAAGAAGGTCGGCGTGGTCTCCGATGCCGGCCTCCCCGTGCTTGCCGATCCCGGATCAATCCTCGCCAAGAAACTCCGCGCCGCCTCGATCGAGCCGATCATCATCCCCGGCGTCAGCTCCGTGCTGACCGGCCTGATGGCGAGCGGATTCAACCTGGAGCGCTTCGATTTCGCCGGATTTCTCCCCCGCAAGCCGGAGGAGCGTCGCCAGGCGGCCGAGGCTCTCGCCAACCGCCGGCGCACCATCGCCATCCTTGAAACCCCCTACAGGCTTCGCTCCCTCCTGGCTTCCCTCTCCGATGCAATGCCGGACCGGATGGCGGCAATCGCCATCAACCTGACCACGGCGTTCGAGGCGGTGATCCGCGGAACGCTCATGGAGCTGAACGACAAGTTCGCCCAGAAGCGCTTCAAGGGGGAGTTCGTGCTGGTCCTTGATCAGCTCCCGGCCGCGGCGCGCGATACGGTGATAGAGCAGCTTGCCGAGGAGCCGGCGATGGCGTTCGATGCCGATGATGATGATATGGACGATGAGCCGGAAAATATCTTCGCCGAGGAATCCGAGAGGCCAGCCCCGCGCGGTCGTGATGACGAGCGCGGCTGGAGCCCCGTAAAGCGCGGACAGGGAGGCGATCGCCCCTTCACCCGCCGCGATTCCGGCGACCGCGATGATCGCCGCGAACGGCACGATGATCGTGGCAGCGAACGGCGCGATGATCGTGGCGGCGAACGGCGCGATGATCGTGGCGGCGAACGACGTGAAGGTGGTTTCGGCGGCGAACGGCGCGATGATCGTGGCGGCGAACGGCGCGGCGGCTTTGGCGGCGGCGAACGCAGGCCAAGTGGTGGCGGGTTCGGCGGCCAGCGGCGCGAGGGGGGGTTCGGCGGCGGTGAACGGCGGCCGGGAGGCGGGGGCGAACGCAGGCCGGGCGGTGGTGGGTTCGGTGGTGGTCAGCGGCGCGAAGGCGGTTTCGGCGGCGGCGAGCGACGTCCCGGTGGTGGCGGCTTCGGCGGCCAGCGGCGTGAGGGAGGTTTCGGCGGCGGCGAGCGACGTCCCGGTGGTGG
>JBDSJW010000084.1:0-4683 GCA_039917235.1 Kapaibacterium sp. (SeqCode)
TATCCTTCAGATCCCGTTCATTTATACGCGTTCGATGGGGCTGTACGCCATCGATACCATCTTCAGCGTTCCGTTGCAGTTAGGGAGCCCGGCCGCCGACGGGCAGGGCTACGCCGGCTTTATCGGCGTGAATGTGATGGCGATCGGGACGCTCTTTCTGGTCGCCAGATACGGGCTGAATCTGGGGGAGAAACGTCTCCATGCGGCTCCTGATGACGATGATGCTGATGGTGATGGGCCGGCATGATCATTCGTTAATTCCCATCGCGCTCATTTTTTTCCGTGGAAGTGAGCTATATCGGGGCGATATTCCACGATCAGCTCAGGCTTCATCGGTAATCCCGGCGGGATCGCGGGATCAGGATGGGGCTGAGGCTCTCCACGGCGGCGTTCCCGGGGGGGCAATCCGAGGCGCCGGCACCGCATTGACCGTGGCACCTTCCGGGAGACTATCAGCCTGTCGAATTACTACAGATGCCCAGACTGTTCAAGGACGATCAGATGCAAGGCGGCCGAATCTGAGCGAATGGTGAAGGCCAACGCAGCAGATGACGTCCTTCAACAGTCTGCCATGTAACCACCGGGAGCCATCCCGAGCCAAGTTCCCGCATCCCCTCCGTAGCGTCCCGCTACATGTACAAATCGGTTCCAATTCGAACTCCTCACTTTTTACCAGGAGCAATTACATGGCCTATGATGCCACAAATCCGATCGTGCCGAAAAAACCGGGAATCGAATCTCGCTACCGCAGCAAGCAGGTACCGATAACGACATTCATCGAAGATTATATCGACGGACGGGTCGATCTTGCGGTCGACTTCCGTGATTTTCTCAACCAGAGAAATAAATTCATCAAGTATTCTCTGGTCGCCGACCATCTGAAGTTTATCGTCACACGCTTCATCCCCGAGATCACCATCCACTCGAAGGCTCAGGATGAGCGCATCGTGCGCGATCACTACGATCGCGGCAACGATTTCTTCGCCAGCTTTCTTGGCGACCGGATGATCTACACCTCGGCATTTTTCAAGACCGGTGAGGAGGATCTGGAGACGGCGCAGGATCAGAAGATGGATCTGGTCTGCCGGAAAATCCAAATGGAACGTGGAGATCGCCACCTGGATATCGGCTGCGGATGGGGAACGCTGGCGATGCACGCCGCGCGCGATTACGGCACCGACAGCACCGGCGTAACGCTGGCGCAGGACGGCACCGATTACGGCAACGCGCAGATCGCCCGCAATGGCGTCTCCGATCACGCGCGCATTATCCGCTCCGATTATCGCGATATCCCGAACACGAAATTCGACAAGATCACATGCCTCGAAATGGCGGAGCATGTCGGCATCAAGAACTTCCTGAAATTCATGAAGCAGATCAACGGTCTGCTGGAGGATGACGGGCTGTTCTATCTTCAGATCGCGGGCCTCCGCGCCAGGACCGGACTGTTCTCCGGCCTGAATATGGAGGATATCGTCTGGGGTCTGTTTATGAGCAAGTATATCTTCCCCGGCGCCGACGCCAGCATGCCGCTCAGCTTTGTCGTGAAAAATCTGGAGAAGGCCGGCTTCGAAATTCACAGCGTGGAAAACGTCGGCATTCACTACTCCCGCACCATCGATCTCTGGTACGACAACTGGATGCGGAACAAGAGCGTTATCGTCAACAAGTACGGCGAGCGGTGGTTCCGTCTCTGGCAGGTGTTCCTTGGCTGGTCCGTGCATATCGCGGCCCAGGGCGCATCCACATGCTTCCAGCTTGTCTGCAACAAGAACCTGGATGAGTTCAACCGGAAGCGCTGGTTCTCCGGCGTTGCGCTGGGTGAGCGGGATCTTGAGCTGGTTGACTGACCGGAAAAGGCCCGGTCGGCAGGAAGTGAGGCGCACTTCAATGCGCGCCACGCGATAAACAAACGCCGGCCCGCATAACGCATGAAAAAATCCTCCGGGATATCCCGATCGTCGCCAGCCGCGGCATCGGTATATTCCGGAGGTTCTGTTTGATGGAGCGCCGCGCGTCTGATGCTCCGGTTGCCTCCTTTCGAAACTCCCGCAATTTCCCGCCGTATCCCCCGCGCAATTTTTTTTAACGGCACATTATGCAGCACGATCACGACGCTCATCTGGCCCCGGTTGATAACGATCAGGTTTTTTCACTGACGCGACCTGATAAAAATCTTCTGACGCTTTATATCATTTACGCGGCCATCGCAAACGTTGCGGGCCTTGTCGCATTTCTCCCATTATATTTTCACTACAAAACGCTCCGCTATCGTTTCGACAAGGATGGCGTGGCGGTTTCGTACGGGATTTTCTGGCGGAGGGAATCGTATCTCACCTATCAGCGCATTCAGGATATTCACGTTACGCGGAATATTTTCGAACGATGGCTCGGCATAGGCAGGGTGCAGATTCAGACAGCCGCCGGGAGCGCTACCGCCGCTGAATCGATAGTGGGGGTGCGGGAGTTCAACGAGGTGCGGAATTTTCTCTACGCCAGGATGCGCGGCCACAAACTGGTGAACGCCGCGGAAGCCGGCACGCCGAAGCTGGACACCATGCTGGAGGGAATACGGGAGGAACTGCACGGGATACGGACGATCGTGGAGGGGCGAAACGATGTATGAATTTCTGAAGCGGATATTTTTTCCGCTGCTGAAAGTGGAACATACCGAGCCGGTTCCCCCCGCCGGACATGAGGATGATGAGCGGGTAACGGTCATGCGCGCCTCGCCCGATTATCTCCGCTACAGGATGTTCTACTGGAAGCTCTACTGCGCCATCTGGTGCATCAGCGTGGTGGTCGAAAGCACGGCCCTCCTCATCTTCGATATCCGCTATCTCTGGCTTGTGATCCCCGTCGCCATCGTGGCCGCGTTCAAGGCCGCGGCGCTCTACGTGGTTTCCCGCGCCGATTACGAGATGCGATGGTATACGCTTACCGACAGGAGCCTTCTTATCCGCGAGGGGGTCTGGGTTGTGCGGGAGATCACCCTGACGTTTGCCAACGCGCAGAATGTCAGGGTGACGCAGGGGCCGTTGCAGCGGTATTTCGGATTCGCGAATGTGGAGGTGGAAACCGCCGGCGGTTCGCAATCGAAGGAGCAGAAGGGAAAGCAGCATCAGGCGGTGCTGCGCGGGCTGGCCGATGCCAACAGCGTCCGCGATCAGATCCTCAATATCCTCCGTCACCAGCCTAATGCCGGCCTTGGCGATCCCGACGATCACCGTGGCGATTCCGCGCATCAGGAGGGGCTGAACCCTCAACTCCTTCAGGCAATCTGGGATGAGGCGAAGGGCCTTCACGCCGCGGTTGAACACGCCGGGCGCGGGTGAGCGGGAGGCCGGAATCGCGCGATAATTTTTTTCGATCCCCTGTCGATTTTCCTCCATGCCGTTCGTTGTTGGGATGCCGCCGGAGAACAAGCTACCGGCGCGATATCAACCAATATTCAGGAGTTGTTCATGCGCTATATGATGTTGATCTATATGCCGGAATCGGCGGAGAGCGCCGCCACCCCCGCCGATCGCGAGGCAATGTATGCCGAGTACGGAGCGTTTTCCCAGGAGGCGATGGAGAAGGGGATGATGAAGGGGGGTGATGAGCTGAAACCGAGCAGCGTGGCTACAACCGTGCGGGTACGGGCCGGCGAAGTGCTGAAGACCGACGGGCCGTTTGCCGAAACCAAGGAGCAGCTTGGAGGATATTTCGTCATGGATTGCAACGATCTTGATCAGGCAATCGAGATGGCGGCGAAAATTCCCGGCGCGCGTCACGGTTCCATCGAGATCCGGCCCATCGCCACGCGGGACTGATGATCCCAATGCGGCCGGTCCCACGATATAATGCCTCAAACGATGTCGCGGCTCGGAGCATTCCGGGCCGCGACGCCGGCATGGAGCGCCCATGAAGAGCGCCTACACTGCCGTTGAACGGATTTTTCGCGAGGAGGCGGGGCGCGTCACCGCATCGCTGATCGCCCACTTCGGTGATTTCGATCTGGCGGAGGATGCTCTTCAGGATGCGTTCGCCGTGGCGCTGGAACGATGGCCGGCTGCGGGAGTGCCGGAGCGGCCGGGGGCATGGATCATGACCACCGCGAAACGGAAGGCGCTCGATCGCGTCCGCCGTGTTTCCCTGCTGGCGCGGAAGCAGATCGAGCGGGAGGCGCCGAGGAATTTCGAGCGATGGGATCTGGAGGATGAGCCGGAAAGCTCCATCCCTGATGAACGTCTCAAACTGATCTTCACCTGCTGCCATCCCGCCCTCTCGCTGGACGCGCGCGTGGCGCTGACGCTGCGGACGCTTGGCGGACTTCAGACGCCGGAGATCGCCGCCGCCTTTCTCCTCCCGGTCGCCACCCTTGCGCAGCGGCTGGTTCGCGCAAAGCGGAAGATTCGCGAGGCGCGCATCCCCTATCGCGTCCCGCCGGATCATCTGCTCGCCGAACGGATCGGCTCAGTGCTCACCGTTATCTATCTGATCTTCAACGAGGGCTACTCAGCCGCCGCCGGTGATGATCTTCTTCGTCCCGATCTGGCTGGCGAGGCCATACGCCTGGGGCGCATGATTGCGCTGCTGATGCCGGAGGATGCCGAGGCGCTCGGCCTTCTGGCGCTGATGCTTGCTCACCACTCGCGCCGCGCGGCGCGCAGCGGGCCTGGGGGAGAGCTTTGCACGCTT
>JBDSJW010000085.1:0-21057 GCA_039917235.1 Kapaibacterium sp. (SeqCode)
ATGCACTGGCAATCGCTGAACGTGATCGGCGAGCGGCTTCGGGCAAATCCCGGTGTAAAGCTTACGGTCAACGGCACGGCCTCCAGCGATGAGGCGGACGCGGACGCGCAGGCGCTTGGCGAGCAGCGCGCGCGGTCGGTGGCGCAGTATCTCACCGAAACATGGAAGATCGCGCCGGAGCGGATCACCGTCACATCCCCCCCCCGGTCGATCGGCGGGACGCCGGAGGAGAGCCAGGAGGGGCGGCAGGAAAATCGGAGGGCCGAGCTTATTCTGAGTGATGATATCGTCCTGAAACCCGTCATCATACATAGACTCGCGACGATCGCCTCTCCACCGGCGGTACGGTTCTCGCCGGAAATCATCGCCGATACAACCGTGGCGGAGTGGTATATCACCGTTGAGCAGGGGGGGAAGGAGCTGCTCCACTTCAACGGCGGCAGCAGCGAGGCGGCGCTACGGCAGCCGACACAATGGTCGCTGGTCGATATGCGGGTCAACCACGATCTCACCCCCGTCCGTTACCGACTGTATGTTCGCGATGTGCTGGGGCAGGAGGCGACCGATGAAGGGACGTTCAAGGTGGCCGAGCGAACCGTGGTGAAGGAGGATGGGCTGCGGAAGAGTCGCGAGGTGATGCAGTACAACATCGTCGGCTTCAAGTACAACTCGGCCGATCTTTCACCGGCGCATATCGCGCAGCTTCAGGATGTGGCCGCCGCCATCGGGGGGCACGCGGAAGTGCAGGTGGTTGGCTATACTGATCGCGTCGGCGATCCGGAGCGGAACCGGCAACTTTCGCTGACGCGGGCCAGGGCCGTGCAGGATGCCGTGAATCAGGCCAGAATACGGCTCGGCATGTCGCCGATTACCTGGGTTTCGGTGCTTGGGCTTGGCAATGAAAAGGAAGTCTATTCCAATGATCTCCCCGAGGGGAGGCTTCTTTCCCGGATGGTTCGGATTCTGGTGATTGGAGCGCCGGTAAAGTAAATCGTGCTTCCGTTCTCCCGGCCATTGTCGTTTGATAAATGTTTGATAAACTTGCCGATTGTATTGGCGATTCTCCGGCACATTGGATCGCCATCCAACGGCTTTTTCTCCTTATCGAGTACTGTTCCGATCGTTGCGTTACGCATGTACCGATATCGTCAGTCGTGAGTGTGGCCGGAGATTTCTTCGGGCCGTCATGCTCGCGTCTTTCTGTGTGCTGCTGTTTCACCTGGCTGGTGGAACGGTGCATGCTCAGAATGGCTGGTGGGATCTACAGCGGGCAACCTCCGGCGGATACGATAAAAGCAACCCCAGAATCGCGGTGGATCAGTGGGGTATAACCCATCTTGTATGGGCTTCCAACGATCCCAATCGCTCCGGCCTCCAGCTTTTCTACAGTACCGATGCCACCGGCCAGTTCAACTCCCCGATTCAGGTAACCGATACCGGCAACGTCTACGATTCAGCGACGGTGACATTCAAGCCATGGACGTTCCGGCTTGACCGTTTCGGCGGCGCGCACGTGGGGTTTATCGCCAATTTCAGGAACCGCCTCCGCCTCTTCTATACATCGAACGCCAACCCCGAGCGCGCCTTCGGTCGCGCGCGGCAGCTTACCGATTCGGCCCTTCAGTATGGGATGGCCGTCGATTCGTTCGGCGTTGCCCATTTCGTCTGGGTGGAATACTACGGCGGCGCGGAGGCGCGCTTTGTCTACTGGAACAGCAGGGAGCCGGGAACCAAGAAGGTGATTGCGACGCGGGAGTGCGTGAGCGGTCCCGGTGGTTGCTATATCGGCCTTCCCGAGGTCGAGATCGGTCGTGATGGGATCGTGGTTGCCTATCGATCCGATTCCGGTTCGGTCTATCTTATCAGGCAGATCGATGGGGCGTTCAGGCCGATCACCCCGGCATCTCCAACGCCCGGCTACGATGCCGCGCTGACCCGAACCGGCAAGGCCGATCTCCGCATGCGGATGTCGATCGATATGGCCGGCGCCATCCATATCCTCGCCACGCATTTCGATTCGCTCAATCGCCAGAGCATCTTCCATCTCTCCGATGCCGGCGGGTCGTTCGCGTATCAGTTCCTCGCAACCGCGCTCGATTCGCTCCCGAGCGATCTTGATCTGGCCTACAACGGCGCTAACCGGCTGTCGGCGGTCTGGACCGCGTTCCGCCCGATCCGGCCGTGGGATATACCGCGCATCGGATACGCGGAGCTGCTGGATGATGGGCATGGCCGATGGAAAAATTCAACGATCATCAACGATCTCAACGACCAGATTCATCTCGATAAGACGATCTGGAAGACCGGTTGCAGGATAGCCTCGGCGGGGGATCGGGTGGTTGTCTGCGGGATTGAGAAGATCGCGAGTGAGCGCGCCCAGCAGCAGATTTCGGTGATCGCGCGCATGTCGGTACGCCCCGTTGTCCGGTATATCCTTCCTGATGCAGCGGCCGCCGGGATGAACGTTGTTGTTGAGACGTACGCGCATCCAAGGGAGAAAGGCTCGTTCGGCGCCGATGGCATGCGTGGGGATGCCGCGCGTCTGGAGTGCGTAAACCCCGCCGATAACGATCGGCTGGTGATCGGTCCCTCGGTGGTGAGCTGGGAAGGCCGGCTGGTTTCCACAATGATCTTCGTCAAGGGCAACGCGGCTTCCGGGCCGGTTCCGCTGCGGCTTCGCATCGGCGATGCGCTCAGCAATGCTGATACGTTCTTCATCGTTCAACCGCAGCATATCGGCGGCCCCTCCGGCCATCTTTCAGGCGATGGACTTCTCGGCTCCGGCGGCATCTACGGCCGCCGTTCGAAGCGTGGTGTCCTCGTCGTCGATTCGCTGATCCTGTCAAAGGGAACCTTCTCCGTCGATACGGCTGATACTGATCCGCTTGCCCCCGGCAATCAGGGTTTCCTTCCAATGACGATACTATCGCGTGGCTCCGTCCGGATCGATTCCGGCGCCATGCTCTCGGTGGCGGCCACGCACGATCTCTCCAGGGGGATCTACGGTCAGGCCGGGCCAGGCGGCGGCGGTGGCGGGACCGGAGGTGAGCGCGGAATCGGGTCGGGATATACCGGCGGTGCTTCCGCGGCGCGTATTGAGCAGGAGTGGTTGATGGGCGTTTCCACCGGATCAGGTGGAACACACAGCGGAGAATGGAACGGCGGCGGCTCGCTCTCCGGGACTCCGGGCGGAGCATCCTATACCGACGCCACGGGTGGCGGGGGGACGGGACATCCGTTCGGCACATCGGGATCGTTTGGGGCGGTGACGCCGCGCGAGCCGGTGGAGGGGAATGTCGGTGGTTTCGGCGGCGGGACCGGCGGCGCGAAGGCCCCCTCAGTGACTGATTTCAGCTCGGGCGGCGGCGGCGGCGGTTTTGGAACCCCCGGTCGCGCCGGCGGCGCGTTTAAGGAGGATAATGGCGGCAGGCCGATCGGCACCATCGAGCTTGTCCCGATGGCGGGTGGCTCGGGCGGCGGTGGCGGCGGCTACAGCGCCAGCGGGTATGCCAGCGGCGGCGGCGGCGGCGGCGCGCTTGCCCTCTTCTCCTACAGCTCAATTCGCGTCGATGGACGGATCGACGCCAGCGGCGCGGATGGGATCAAGGCTCCCTCGGCCACCAACGCCAGCGGCGGCGGCGCCGGTTCCGGCGGCGGGCTGCTGATTGGATCGCAGGGGCCGATCGCATTCGGAGCGCATGGCACGCTCCGCGCTCTTGGTGGTAATGGCGGCGAAGGCTATACAAAGGATAATTCCGGCGGACGGAATGGCGGCGATGGCGGCAACGGCCGGATACGGATCGACGGTCATCGCGTAACCGCGGGGACGATGCAGTCGGCTCTGGCACCGGAATATATGGGGCCAGGGACCGACGGAAGCGGCGCGGTGGTTGCGCGACCCGGCTCGATCCTTACCGGCTACGGGATGCCCGGTGGAAAAATCAGGATCTATACCCGCACCGAGACGGGCAACTGGTCATATGCCGCGCCATACACGGTCACCGCGGATGCCAATGGCGTCTGGCGCGACACGCTCGGTCCCGAGGCCTCCTCCGGCAGGTTGTATATGGTTGCCATGCAGCAGATCGGGACGAAGTCCTCCGGGAACTCATATGCGGTCCAGCCGGAATGGGTGATGTCCGCCTCATCCGGCGCCATGTTCGGTCGTCCGGCGATATCGCTTCCATTGGACAGTATCGCCTTCTCCTGCATTCATTTCCGGAGCTGCGATAGCTCTTCGATCATCATCGGCAATCCGGGCTATGTCAGCGATCTTGTCCTCAGCGACATGAAGATCACCGGGCCGGGGGCCGCTTCCTTCTCCCTTGTCGACAACACATTGTATATACCGGCCGGCAGCAGCCGTCCGCTGACCGTCCGCTTCTGTCCGACCGATACCGGCCGTTTTACGGCGGAGCTGGCAATGCGGACCAATCTTGGCGGCGATATGATGCACGTGCATCTTTCCGGCTGCGCCATCAGCGGCCTGATGAGCTGTGGCACCGACCGGATCGATCTTGGCGAAACCTGCCTTGGCGAGTGGCATCAGGCGACCATTGCGATTCGCAACAACGGTGCGGCTCCCATGATGATCACCCGTCTTACGGGCCTTCCGGCGGATGTCACGATCGGTGCCATCACCCCCGCGCTGCCGCTGGTGATCGGGGCTGGAAGCGGTAAGGAACTCTCCTTCAGCTTCCTTCCAAAGCGGCTGGACACCGCCGGTCTCCCCATCAGGGTCATCAGCAATACCGTCGATTCCATTTTTACGATCAGGGTTCGCGGCGTCAATGCGGGGCCGGATATCCAGATTCCCGCGACGGTGGATTTCGGTGAAGTGGCGGCGATTGCCGGGGATTCGTGCCAGACCGCGAGCATCGTCATCGGGAATCGGAATGCCAGGAGCACGCTCAGGCTTGGCGGCATCGCCCTGCAATCCAGCGATTTCATGCTTCTCGATGCGCCTCCCGCCGGAACGGAGATAGCGCCGGGGGGAAGCCTGACCCTGCATGTCCGCTACTGCGTCGGGGCGCCGGGGCCAGTAAGCGCATCGCTGCGGGTGACCGGAAACGGCGGCGACTGCACGGTTGATACGGTTGTTCGTCTGACTGCGACCGGAGTTCGGAGCAAGGGGTATATCGTTCTGCTCCACCCGAAGCCGGTCAGAATGATTACGCTGCATCCCGCCCTGGTCGGCATGCTGACCAATGAGGACTCGGTGGTGATCGCCAATGTCGGCGGAACATCGGTGCCGATGCAGATGCCGAGGATTCTGGCGACAATGCCCGGTGTGTTCTCCATCCGCTGTTCGGCCGGGGGCTTCCCGAAAGCGCTTGATCCTGGGGCATCGTATACGGTCTACGTTTCGATGAAGCCCGATGGGATGGGCGTTCGCGCGGCGCGGCTTATGCTCGCGACCAGCGATGGCTCGTGGAATGAGAGCCTGAGAATTCAGGGGGAAGGGGTGATGCCCGGCTTCGTGGTCAATACCCCTTCGCTGGAATTCGGCAATACCCGCGTTCACCCGGACAGCTCGGAAGCGCGCGAGGTGATGATCTACAACGGCGGCGGCCTTCCGGTCACCATCGACAGCATCGTCCTTCGTGGCTCCGCCGATTTCATCCTCAAGGATTCGCTCCATGCCTTCCCCGACAGCCTCTTCGGCGGCACGGTAACGTGGCGGGCGCAGGATACGATGCGCCTCTACTACTTCTTCAAGCCGGGGCATGAGGGGGCGCAGCAGGCAACGGTGACGATCTATAACTCGACCGGCTATCAGCCGACTGTATCTCTCTCCGGCCATGGCGTGCTGGAGCATCTGTCGGGAAATCTGTCAAGGGTCGATTTCAACTGTCTGCTTCCCGGCGAACAGAAGGATTCCGTCGGCATTGTGACCGTGACCAACACCGGCAACTACCCGATGGATCTTCGCGCGATCCGGGTTGATCAGTCTAGTGGAGCCTCTAACTTCCGCGTAACCGGGGGGAAGGTTCCCGACATCATCAAGGCCGGTGAATCGCGAACATATTCCGTTATCTACAAGGCCGGCGATCTTCCCGCCGCCGGAACCATCGTCTTTGAGACATCAGCCCCCGAGTCGTATGGAATCGGCGTCAGCGGCACTGTCTGTTCCACCGAGGAGCGGACCATCGACCTGATGATTCCCAACCGGAAGGAGCGGGTGGGGGCGTATGTGGAGCTGCCGATCCTGATTCGTCTGCCGATCGCATCCTCCACGCCGATCGCCTACTCGTTCACGCTCGATTATGCCTACGATCTCCTGGCGCCTCTGCTGGCTTCCCGCTCCGATGCGCGCCCGCTGAACATCGCCAACGCGGTCAGCAGCGAGGCGACGATGACGCAGAAACTGCCGGGAACGCTGGTGATATCGGGGACAATTGCCGCGGGACGTTCCGGCGATACGCTCCTCTCGATCCCCTTCAAGGTCCTGCTCGGCAGCACCTATCATACAGCGGTTACGATGTCCAAGCCGGTGGTGTCGCTCCCATCGATGCGGGTAAACCTGATCAACGGCATGTTCGATGCCGTCGATTGCGATACCAGCGGCAATGTGATCCTCCTCGGCAATTATGCCCTTGGACAGAACCGGCCGAATCCCTTCACGAAGTCGACGGTGATACTGTATACGATGGCGAAGGAGGATAATGTGCGGCTGGTGCTTTATAACGATAAGGGGGAGGCGGTGCGCCTGCTGCTGAACGAAGTGCAGTCGGCCGGGGAGCATCAGTATCTGTTGAACGATCCCACGCTTCCGAGCGGTATCTACACGTACGAAATGGTCAGCGGCTACTTCCACAGGAGCCGCCAGATGATCGTTATCGAATAGCCATCACCATTCCGTCCCCTTCCCGATCTCCCTCAGCAGATCCGCCGCCGCTTTCACAACATCCGCCGTATCGATATCCCGAAGCAGTTCTCCGCGTTCCGCCTGTACTATCCTGTACGGCACGCCGCGCGGAGCCCATCCCCCCGGATGCCCCAT
The DNA here is from genome assembly GCA_039917235.1 of Kapaibacterium sp. (SeqCode). Classification (GTDB taxonomy): domain Bacteria; phylum Bacteroidota; class Ignavibacteria; order OLB7; family OLB7; genus JAFDZV01. The sequence goes on from JBDSJW010000085.1 coordinate 7,004, forward strand.
CCGCCAGTACATCACCACCGTGGGGACGCCGACCGCCGATGCCACATGAACGGTTCCCGTATCGGGCGTTACCACCATCCTGGCGTGTGCCATCCCGGCCGCCGCGCTCAGGAGCGATCTGAAGCTGAGTGGATATCCCCCCGCCGCCGCCGCTATCTCCCGCACCAGTTCCCTCGCGACCGGAGCGCCGGTGATCCCGACCGGATAGCCCAGCGCCGCCAGGCCGCGCGCCAGCTCGATATTCTGCTCCCCCGTCAGCTCCCGTATCGAAGCGCTCGCGGAGATATTAAGCAGGATAAACGGTCGCGCGAGGAGATCGTGTCGCGCCAGCTCCGCCTCCGCGCTCTGCCGGTCGGATTCCGGGATATGGAGCGCGTAGGGATAATCGGGGAGCGGGGCATCGAGTTGCAGCCCTTCCCATAGAAGCGACAGCGTTCGATCGCTGAAATGCCCGTCGGCGGCGGAGGGGGTGGCGTGGTGCATCAGAAAATCGTGGCCGGTGGTGCTCTTGCCGATAAGCCTTCCCCGCGGGGCCAGCCGCCGCGCCAGGAGCGCCGGCAGCGTGGTGCGTCCAAGGATAAGCTGGAAGACCGCGTCGTAGTTCCGGCGACGGCATTCGCGGATGGCGCGGAGCCTTCCGGCGGCGGAGTTCTCCCAGACGATCACCTGGTGAACGCGGGGATCGCGATCGACGAGGACCTTGTTGGCGGGGCTTGCAAGAATATCGATCTCCACATCAGGCGCCAGATCCTTCAGCGCCGAAAGGAACGGCGTGGTGATCACCATGTCGCCGAGACGATCGTAACGGATAAGAAGCACGCGACGGAGTTCTTCCGGGCGGAGCTTCGGAAGCCCCTGTTCCGGCCCGCCGATGCGGAGGAGCCGGAGCAGCCCCCGGCGTACTGTTCGTTCCAGCGATGTTGCTATGCTCACGGGCGGACGAAGATCATCGGCGGGGGGGAAGGAGCCCATCCCGCGCGGAGAATTGTTGATGGCGCCGGGCTGGACATCCTCCCGGCCGGGCGCCGTGGGAAAATTACTATCCTTTCGGACGATCCCGCCGTTCAATTCTTCGGAATCGTCATGCAACCGCCCCGCTCGTTGTTCCGGTTGCGCAATGGTGGCCTCATATCCGCTTGCGCGTTGCACGTGCCGGACGTTTGGGGTATCTTGTGATGATCCCCATCGTAGTAGTGGAAAAGAAAGGCGTTGGCGCCTCCGCATACCTCGGCACGTTCATCTTCAGGCTCCTGCACGGTCTTTATGTCCTCCGATATTACTCTCTCGTTTCTCGGCCATTCCGCCTGGCGCATTCAGCACGGCGATTATGACATCCTCATCGATCCCTTTATCACCCATAACCCGGTGGCAACCGTCACGGCCGATCAGCTCGATCCGACCCATATCATCGTGACGCATGGTCATGACGATCATCTCGGCGATACCATCAGCATCGGGTCGCGGGGGAAGGCGCAGGTGATCACCACGTTCGAGGTTGCCAATTATCTTCGCGACCGGGGCTGTAGGGATGCCGTGGGGATGGGGATAGGGGGGGCGCACAATTTCGATTTCGGGCGGGTGAAGTTCACGATCGCCCATCATAGCTCCTCGGCGGAGGATGGGACCTATCTGGGATGCCCGGCGGGGGTGGTGATCACCATCGGTGGCCGGTCCATCTATCACGCCGGCGACACGGCCCTCTTTCTGGATATGCAGTTGATCGGCTCGCGGGATCATCTCGATGTTGCCCTCCTCCCGATCGGCGATTACTTTACGATGGGAATTAAAGATGCCGTCACCGCCGCCGAATTTCTGATGGCGGACCTGGTGATCCCGATGCACTACAACACGTTTCCGCCGATCGCGGTGGACGCTGAGGATTTTCGGAGCAGGCTTGGGGAGAAGGGAATCCGTTGCGCCATCCTCCAGCCGGGGGAATCGCACACCATTCCCGCCGGAGCGTAGGCCCAATCGATGGAATCTCCGTCCCTCTTTCTCTATCAGCTCGGCGGTTACGCGGCAAAGTTGGCGCACGTCTTCGGAGCGATCATCTGGCTGGGGGGCGTTCTCTTCATGGCCGGGGTGGCGACCCCGATTCTGAATTATTACCGGAAGCCGGAGCATGCCGATTCCTCGGTCGCCTCGGCGGTTGAAAAGCTGGAGGAGCGCCTTGTCGGCTTCAACTGGATGGGGCTCTGGACGGTATTTATCAGCGGGTTTGTCCTCTCGCTCTACAGCGGGAGCTTTGTCTGGTTCAGGTTCGCGGGGCTTACCGACTGGGCGATTCACCTGAAAATCTTCCTCTGGCTGCCGATCGCCATGGTGAACTTCCTGCTGAGCGCCTCCTTCAAGGAGTTGAAAACAGCCCGGGCGGAGCCCGAGGATGGCGAGGATCTTACCCCGCGCGATGTGGTGGAGTGGCGGATTGTCTCCCTGAGACGGATCAACGTCTATCTCGCTTTCGGTATCATCATTTTGATTGCATTGCTATGAGCCAGCATGATGGCGGAGGAGATGTTCGGAAATGGGAGACGCTGGGTGATGAGAAGATCGCCGACTGCCGTATCTTCACCCTCCGCGGGGCCAGACGCAGAATGCCGGAGAGCGGGAAGGAGGGGGAGTTCTACTATATCGATTCCAAGGATTGGGTCAATGTGGTGGCCCTTACCGGGAACGATGAGATCATCCTGATCCGGCAGTATCGCCATGGGACCGACGAAATAGAGCTTGAGATCCCCGGCGGCATCCTGGATGAGGGGGAATCCCCGGAGGATGCGGCGCGGCGAGAGCTTCGCGAGGAGACGGGCTACGATCCCGATCCGGCGAACATCACGCTGATCGGGCGCGTCCGTCCGAACCCGGCGCTCCTCAACAACTGGGCCTACACGGTGCTGGTGACGGGGCTTGATGCGCGGGGCGATGTGAGCTTTGATGAGCATGAGCATATCGAGATGGAGCTTCGGCCGGCGGCCGGGATCGATGAGCTGCTGGCGTCGGGAGCGGTGACGCATGCGCTGGTCGCAAACGCGTTTCAGTGGTATCGCCTTTATCGTGACGGGAAGAAGTGGAGCGGGGGATGATGGGCCGGAGTAGTTATCGACAATTTTCAGACAGATCAACAAGTTGGTTGAAGCGGTGCTGAACAAGGGGGGCTACGAGGGGTCGTGGATATATATCGAGGGCGAGCAATGGGAAAAGTTATCGCGGTTGCAAATCAGAAGGGAGGCGTTGGCAAAACGACCACGGCGGTGAACCTTGCCGCGTCGCTGGCCGCCGCCGAACAGCCTACCCTGCTGATCGACATAGACCCCCAGGCCAATGCGTCGAGCGGGCTCGGCATCAATTCGCAGAAGATGACCAGGACGATCTACGAGGTTATCGTTGACGGCATTTCGCCGACCGACGCGGCCCTGAAGACCGATCTGGCGTTTCTGGAGGTGATCCCCTCGCATATCAACCTGGTTGGAGCGGAGATCGAGATGATCGATGTGCCGCATCGTGAACGGGTGCTGACAAAGGCGCTTGAATCGATGCGGAAGAAATACACGTATATCATTATCGATTGCCCTCCTTCGCTCGGCCTGCTGACGCTGAACGCGCTCACCGCCGCCGATTCCATCCTGATCCCGGTGCAGTGCGAGTATTACGCGCTTGAGGGGCTGGGGCAGTTGCTGAATACGATCTCCATCGTCAAGAAGCATCTCAACCAGACGCTCGATATCGAGGGGGTCCTGCTGACGATGTACGACAGCCGGCTTCGGTTGTCCAACCAGGTCTCCAGCGAGGTGCGGCGGTATTTCGGCGACAAGGTGTTTGAGACGGTGATCACGCGGAACGTCAGGCTGAGCGAGGCGCCCAGCCACGGCAAGCCGGTCCTGCTGTACGATGCCCTCTCGATCGGCACAAAGAACTATATCGATCTCGCCACGGAAATCCTCCGTCGCGACGGGAATATGACCGAGGCCCCGGCGAACAATCCTCCGGCCCCCGCGGCGCAGGGACGGGTTCCCTTTCCGGCCGGGCCGGTTGCGCCCCCTCCGGCCCCCGCCTCCACCGCAACGTCGGAAAACCGCGGGGTTGCCGGCGAGCCGACGGTGGAAGCGCCACGGCATGATGTTTCGAACGATGTACAATCCGCCAAGCTGGGGCAGAACAGATGAGCAAAAACAAGACAGTGTTGGGAAGAGGGCTGGGGGCGCTTCTCTCCGTGGTAACCACGGAGCAGGAGGATCTGGAGCGCCAGAACCTGCCGGGGGATGACGGGCGATCAGTCGGGACGATCTGCGCCATCGATATCGCCCGTGTGCGACCAAATCCGTTCCAGCCCCGCGTCGATTTCGGCGCGCAGGCGCTGGATGAGCTGAAGCACTCGATCCTTGAGAACGGCGTGATCCAGCCGATCACCGTTCGCCGCGTTGATGGCGGCTTTGAGCTTATCTCCGGCGAACGTCGCGTGCGCGCGTCGATAGCGGCCGGCCTTACCGATATCCCCGCCTATATCCTGAATGTGGAGTCGGACCGGGGGATGCTGGAGCTGGCGCTGATTGAGAACGTGCAGCGGGAGAACCTGAACCCGATCGAAGTGGCGCTCGGCTATCAGCGGCTCCTCCGGGAGTGCAGCCTGACACAGGAGGAGGTATCCCACAAGGTCGGGAAGGACCGCTCCACCGTCACCAATTTTCTCCGTCTGCTGAAGCTGCCGGGGCCGATCCAGTCATCGCTCCGGAACAACGAGATCTCCATGGGGCATGCCCGCGCCCTTGTCACCATCCCCGAGGATGGCGACCGCCTGGAGGTGTGGCGCAAGGTGCGCGATGAGGGTCTTTCCGTGCGCCGGACCGAGGCTCTGGTAAAGCAGGTGATGCGCCAGGAGGCGGTAAAGGCAAAGGAGCGCGTCAGCAGCGACAAGCCGCAGCGCCCCACCGATATTCCCGCCCGCGCCACAATGGAAGTGATGTATACGGAGATCGCTAACAGGATGCAGCATGTCCTGGGGACGCAGGTGCGGATCAAGGGAAACCCCGCCGGTGATGGATCGCTGGTGATCGATTTCTACACCAGCGAGGATCTGGAGCGGCTGCTTGATCTCTTTGCGATTATCGAGCGCCAGAACCGCTGATCTCTGCTATATTGGCGCCGGCTTCGTCTCTGCCGGCGTGGCCCTACGAAGGCTCCGGCACGTTGTTTTCGAACGTTGATCTGAATGGAACTGACCGATTACCTCGCAATACTTGGTTTGATTGCCGGCGGCGCCTATATCGTGCTGGCGGTGATCGCCTTTGGCCGATCGCGACGGCGCCACGCCGATGAGGAGATCGAACGGGGGCGCGTGGTGCTGAACTTCGAGGAGAATGAGCTGCTCGAAGGGGAGCCGACCGATGACAGGATGCACAAGCTGGCGGCGATCTGCGCATCGCTTGGCAAACGCGTCTTTGCCGAGGATTTCGATTTTACCGTGGAGAGCATCGCCCGTCTGGACAGGGCCATCATGACCGGCTGGGGGGAGAGCGATGAGGATATCAACCCTCAGGTCCTCTTCTCGTTCGGCGCCTACGTTGGCGAGGTGCTGGTGCGCCGCACCCGGGGGCGCTGGGTCAGCGGCATGACCGAGAGCGATCCCGCCACCGTCCTTTTCCTTGGCCCGAACGACGACACCGTCAGCGTCTCCCCATTTATGATGGTGCGCGAGAAGTTCGATAACATGTACAAGTTCGATCTCTCCATTGCGTTCACCGCGCTGGAGCAGAAACTGAAAGAGTTGAAGGCCGCATGATACGTCGCCAGACCGAAGTCCGCGTCCGCTATCGCGATACCGATCAGATGGGGGTTGTCTACCACGGCGTCTATCTGGAGTTCTTCGAAACCGGACGGACCGAGCTTCTCCGCCAACTGGGCCTCCCCTACGCCGCGCTGGAGGAATCGGGCGTGATGCTCCCGCTGATCGACGCCTATATCAAAATGCTCCGCCCCGCGCGCTACGATAACCTCCTCACCATCATCGCGACCGTCGTCCGCCCGATTACCGCGCGCATGCGAATCGATTATGAAATCCATTACGCCGGGGCGCTGCTGGTCTCCGGCTACACGGTTCATGCGTTCACCACGGTGGATGGCATGCGTCCGGTCCGTCCGCCGAAAGCATTCCTGGAAATGCTGGATCGTGAAGAGGGCGATGAGGGGGCGTGATAGCAGACTGTTGAATTATTTCTGATCCCCAGACTGTTCAAGGACGATCAGTCGCAAGGCGGCCGAACCTGAGCGAATGAGGCGTCCGTTCGGACGCCTCAGTGAGCGAACGGTGAATGTCGGGGGACGTTTCAAACGTCCCCGGACGCCGCGGATGACGTCCTTCAACAGTCTGATATCGCATCATCACCAGTTCACACAATCACCGCATCAACGATCATCCAGCCGTTTGAACAGGACGAAGTTCGGCGTGGCGAACCGTGTCCGGTAATCCGCGTGGAGAAGTGAATCAACCCCCGGAAGGGCCTCCAGCGCTTCGATCGATGTTCTGTCATTGCCGGTCAGTGTTCGTATGCTGTCGCCCCGCTGCGCCACGATAAACCGCGGACGGCGGCGCAGGATGTAGGCGCTTGTGGAATCCCGCCATTCCCGCGGCGCAAAATCCGCGATCAGAAACGCCGAGTGATAGATCTTGAATCGCGGCACCTCCCCGGCAATCTGATAGACCAGCGCCCCAAGGCTCGACACAACGAGCAGCTCATCATCCGCCCCTTTTTCGCTCCGCATCGTTTTGCCGATCCCCTTCATCTCCATCCGCGGGTAGACGCGGTCCATCCTATCGTAGAACGCCTCCATCGACCATTTTCCCTCGCTGATGGAATGGATCACCGGCAGCGTCCGCCAGAGATAGCGCGGCAGCGGCCCAAGCGGCAGCATCGCGATTGCGGCAACCCAGATGCCGGCGCGGAACGCCAGGGAACGGTTTTGGGAAGCGCGAATTCGGATGATGATCTCCCCCGCCGCCGCCGCCGAAACGATGGCGCCGAACGCATAGAGCCTGCTGTAATGGTAGACATAGTGGCGTCCCTCGATCGAGATGGTGATAAAGAGGACCATCACCGCAAGCGCGGAGAGGCGGAGGAGCGCCGTCGCGTCAGGGAGATCGCGCGCGGGGAGCCGTCGCCGGGAGAATGCCATCACACAGCCGATGATGGTGAGCAACAGCATCGCCACGGAGTAGTGACCGAGGAAATAGCCTGAACTCCAGACGATGAAGTTATGGACGATAACCGACACCGAGGATGTTTCGATGGCGGCGTAGCCCGCCGTGAAGCGCATCATCAGCCCGAAATCGTCCGCCGCGCCGAACCCGATGATGTAGGCCGCGAAGAGGATGATCACCGGCAGAAACCCGCAGAGCATCAGCCCGCAATGTCGCGCCGTCACGCGCCAGCCGACCCGGAAAACCATCAACTCCCCCAGCATCGCCACGCCGAGCATCCCCCCCAGCGTCAGCTTGAGCATCGCCAGGACGCCGGCCAGCAGGCCGACGGCGATACATCCCCACGCGCTTCTCCGGCGTATCAGCAGCCAGAGCATGGCGCAGCCGATCAACCCGCAGTAGCTCTCCGACTGTCCCTCGCAGCCGAACCGCTGGCCGCTGTAGAGGACCGCGTAGCAGAGCGCGGAGGCCACCGCGAGGAGATCGCTCCGGAGCGCGTGGCGGACCAGCGCGATGATCATCATGCAGGTAAGCGACTGAAGAATCAGATCGAACAGGTGCATGCCGAAATCGCTCGGGCCGAAGATCAGGATCGCCAGCGCGTAGGTGTAATAGATCAGCGGCGGCTTCACATCCACGATATCGCGATAGTGAATCGCCCCCTGGAGGATCTTCCGTCCGCTCTCGAAGAACATCGCCTCATCGGGGCCGAGCGGGAGGAAGAGAGGAGGGAGGAGGGCGATCAGCAGAAGGAGCGATGCGGCAAGCCATCCCCACGGCGCAAGCCTCCGGCGCCCGTCGGGATCGCGCCAAAGAAGCAGGGCCGCCAGACGGGATTGCCCCGGCGATGATGGTTGTTCGATTGGATCGATGAGGCTCATGCGATTTTGTTGGTGCGGGAAGCCGCGCGGCGATCCGCCGTGGGATGTGTGATGATCATCGGCGCCGATAGACTTCGAATATCGAACCGCGGAGCGCCAGATCGTAACGGACGTTCAGCAGTGAGTCAATGCCCGGCAATGCCCGCAGCGTTTGGGCCGAGGAGAGTGGGGAGCCGGTGACGCCCGGGATGGAGTCGTTGATCTGAAGCACCAGAAAGCGAGGCGGGGAGCCGAGGAGATCGGCTCTGATGGAATCCTTCCACTGCATCGGCGCAAATGGCGAGACGAAGGCCGCGAAGAAATAGAGCGGATGCTCCGGCAGCGTGCGCGCCGAGTAATATACCAGCCCGCAGGCGTTGGCCGCCGCGAATACCTGGTCCCCATCCCGCCGTGCGTTGAGGATAAATCGTCCCGTGATTCCGGCCTCGGCAACGGTCGGGATGTTCTCGCCACGATGTTCCGCCGTGCCATCCCGCAGGTTCGCCAGCTCCTGCCGCACGCTGATTCCCGCAAACCACAGGTAGCGGGGGAGGGGGGAAAACAAAAGGGCGAGGGGAAGAATCATCACCGCCGCCAGCCGCGTGTAGCGGCCGTGATGGTGCCTTGCGGTGGCTGAGCGGAGAATCCCCACAAGCCCGAATCCGGCCAGCACCACGGCGAAGGCATGGAGCCGGCTGAACTGATACGGCGCGAACTTCCCCTCGATTGCAATCGTGCCGATCATCCCGAGAAACCCGAGCGTCGCGCATTGCAGCAACTGCGTGCCTCTCCCGGCTGACGCCGCCGGAAACGCCGAGCGGTAGATACCAATGCCGGTGGCCGCCATCATCAGGAGCGTATAGAAATTGCCGAAGTAGTAGAGGAGAGCAGTCGTTCCCCCCCTCAGAATCTCCCCTGGATGTTCCCAGCCCAGCCGTGCATATCCCGAGGTGAAGCGCTGCACAAGCTGAAAGCTCCCGTAGGTGCCGGAGAGTTGCAGATATAGAAAGAAGATCGCGATGACGAACGCCGTCCCGCACGCCATCAGGATCGTGTCGCGGAGCATGCGCCGCCACGGATGGACGATCGTCGCGATCTCGGCAAGCACCGCAACGGCCAGAAGCGCGCCGAAGGTCGCCTTCAACAGCATCGCCACGCCGGCGAGGATGCCGATGGCGATCGGCCGGATGATGGTTTCGCGGGCCAGCAGGAGGTGAAGCATCCCCACCGAGATTAGTGGGAGATAGCTCTCCGCCTGGATTGTTCCGCTCCCCGCGCCCGATGTGTAGATCACCGCGTAGCCGACCGCGGCGGCCGCTCCCCAGAGGTCATCGGTTGCCGCGCGACGGATCAGGGCGAAGATCAGCGCGCAGGTTGTGCTTTGAAGGATAAGATCGAGCAGGCGGATGGATATCTGGTCATCGCCGAACAGCGCGATGGCCGCGGCGTAGATGTAGTAGATCAGCGGCGGCTTCACATCCACGACATCGCGGTAGTAGAGCCCTCCGTGGAGGATCTTCCGTGCGCCGATGAAGAAGAGGCTGATATCCGCGTCGAGCGAGTAGAAAAGCGTCGGGAGGAGAAGGATCACGCAGATTGTCAGGGTGGCGATCATGCCGCGCCGGCTGAAACGTTGCGTCGCGAACCGTGGCATCGGCGGAGAGCTGTCCCGCATGGCTTCGGGGGTGATATGGTCAATGGATGATTTCATGGCGGCGCTACTCCCCCCTCCGCTGCTCGAACAGAGTGAATTGGGTACTCTGGATGGACGATGACGTATCGTATCGGGCGCGGAGGAGGGAATCGATCCCCGGAAGCGCGCGGAGCGTTTCCAGCGATGAGGCGTTCGATCCGGTGATATCGGGGAGCCGGTCGGTGGTCTCGGCGACGATAAACATCGGCTGTTCCCGGAGGATATAGGCCCGCGTGGAATCCTTCCATTCTCGTGGCGCGAATGGCGCGGTCACAAACGCGAAATGATTGATGCTGAACTCCGGCACCACCCCGGCCTTGTGGTAGATTATCCCGGCGGTGCTGGAGGCAACAAAGAGCGTTCCGCCTCCACGTTCGTGGATCGTAACCCCGAGATACACTCCCAGGCCACGCACATCCATCCCCGCGACATCCTCGGAATGATCCCGCGAGTCCACGGCCGAGGCAACCCCGTCGTATCGCCACATCTTCCAGGCATTCACGGCGCAGTTCACCGCGTATCGCGGAAGCGGCGTGAAGAGGAGAAGCGCCGGAAGCAGGGCCGCCATCATCACCAGCCCGCGGAACGAGTTCTTTCTCTGTTTGCCGACCAGTCGCGCAATCGCCGCCAGGCCGAAGGCCGTCAGAATCGCGCCGAACGGATAGAGCCTGTCGAAGTGATAGAACGCATATTTCCCCTCGATGACGATTGTGCCGAAGAGAAGCACAACGGCGATAACGCAGAACCGGAGGAGCGATTCGCCGGTGATCTCCCGTTCGCCGGAACGCCGCAACGAAAGCCCCGCGCCGACAGCCGAGGCGGTAAGGAAGAGGATCGAATAATTATCGGCCAGATGGAGCGCCGGATGCTCCAGCAGGTTGCGGAACCATTGCACGGGGGAGGCAAGGCTGATGCGCGAGTAGCCGGAGATAAACTGGTTGACCAGCAGAAAGCCGTGCCACGCCCCCCCCACGGTCAGGTAAAGCGGCAGCAGGGATGCCACGGCGATAAACCCGGCGCTCATCATCAGCGCGCTTTTTATGGTGTTCCGCAATGAGCCGGCGCGGAGCATCCACTCCGCCAGCACCGCTATCGGGAGCATCATCCCGAATGTAAACTTGAAGAGAAAGAGCGCCCCACAGATGGCGCCGATTCCGAGAAAGCGATGGCGTGAATTGCCGAGGAGAATCATCCGCGCTATCAGCAATCCTCCCAGCCCCACAAAGCTCTCCGGCTGCGCCTGGCTGGCAAAATCCTGCGCGTAGTAGAGCAGGAGATAGCAGAACGCGGCAAGCGCGGCAAGCGTATCGCGCGATGAAACGCGACGGATAAGGCCGATCATCACCCAGCAGGTCAGCCCCTGAAGAAGAAGATCGAAGATCCGTATGCCGACATCATACGGGCCGAAGAGGGCGATCGCCATCGCGTACACATGATAGATCAGCGGCGGCTTCACGTCCACGATATCGCGGTAGTGAACGGCCCCCTGAAGGATCTTCTGGCCGCTGATGAAGAAGAGCGATTGATCCGGCCCAAGCGGCAGCAGCAGCGACGGGAGCATCACCAGCAGCAGGGCAGCCCCCACGATGATCCATCCCGGCCTGGAAAATTCCGATGGCCGATCGGGGAGGAAGAAGATGCGCGCAAAGGGGTTCATCGCGATATCTCCGGTTGGGCCGGGGGAGCGGCGATGTCGGAGGAGCGCTCGTAGAGATCGAACACGGTGGTTGTTGCGCGGAGAACGTAATGCTCGCGGAGGATATCGCTTATCCCCGGAAGGGAGCGGAACAGCCCATCGGAGCTTATCGTCAGCCCCGTCTGATCCTCCCGTCCATCGTCGCGCTGCGTTACGATAAACCGTGGTCGCTTTGCCGCGATATAGTCCACAGTCATGTTTCTCCACCCCAGCGGCGCCGACCCCATCGCGACCGATGGAGAGAAGAGGATGGGGAGATCGGGGAGTTGTCCCGCGTGATAGTAGACCATCCCCGCCACATTCCCGGCCACGAAGAGCCTGTCGCCGGGGGCCGCATGCTCGCGGACATATCCGCCGATTGTTTTCAGTTCGGTTCGCGACAGCCCGTCCGGAAGCCGTCCGTAGTACCTGTCAAATCCTGCCTCGCCGCTGGTGATGCGCGCGGCCATCGGCACGCTCCACCAGAGATAATGGAAGAACGGGCCGTAGAGGATGGCGCCGGCGAGCGTCGCGAGCGCGAGAAAGAGCGCGTATGGGGGGCGAAGGCTTATCGCACGGGCCTTCCGAACCAGGGCCGCCAGCCCGATGGCCGAGAGGATGGCGCCGAACGGATAGATCCTTCCGAAGTGATAGAGATAAAATCGCCCCTCGATGCAGACCGAGAGGAGGAGCATCAGCATCATCGATACGCAGATGCCGGTTAACTGCCACATCTTCGGCCGGTCCGGGCGGGGGGGACGGAGCACGGTTCCCACGCCGACGGCGGTGGCGAGGAGGAGGAGGATTGAATAGTTTTCGCTGGCGCGTTCGGGGATCTGCTTCATGATGGTTTTCAGCATCGCGGCGGGATGCGCCCATTGCAGCCGCGCATATTCCGCCGTGAACCTCCGCATCGCCATAAATTCCGGCCAGACATGAAACGCCACCGGGTAGAGTACGGCAAGGGACGCAACCGCCAGAAAGCCGACGGCGCAGACGGAAAGCGAGCGGAGAAGCGATCGCCACGATGTTCCAAACACCGCGATCTCCGCCAGCAACACCCCCGCCAGCACGATTCCGAGCGTGAACTTCAGGAGAAAAAGGAGGCCGCCGAGCGCGCCAATCAGCAGATAGCCGATGGGCGTTCTGCGGTAGAGAAGGAGTCGGACCATCGCCAAGGAGATCAGCCCGGTAAAGCTCTCCGGCTGCGCGATATTCTGAAAATTCATCCCGACGTAGAGGATCACGTAGAGCGCCGCGTAGAGGATGGCGAGACGATCATCCCCCGAGACTTTTCTGACAAGCGCTATCATCAGCCAGCAGGTGGCGCACTGGAGGAGAAAATCGAACAGGGCAATCGAGCCTTCCCGCGGGCCGAACAGGGCAATCACCCCGGCATAGAGATAATGGATTGCCGGTGGCTTTACATCGATGACATCGTGGTAGTAGACCGCGCCACGGAGAATCCGCTGCGCACTGATGAAGAAGGCCCCCTGATCGGGGCCGATGGGAAAATAGAGAAGGGGGAGAAGCAGCAGCGCGATCCCGATCCCGGCCACAATCCATCCCGCGCGCGTCAGACGAAGCGGCGTGCCGGGCTCGGTCACGGGAAGGGTTAGTCTCGGCATGCTGGAGGAACTGTTAATGCGGGGCCGGGAAAGCCGGCAATGTGGCACGGGATGCCGAATATGGCAAGGCGCCCACGGATCTGTTCCGGTGGGCGCCTTTGCGGAAAGCCATACTGCGTGTTCAGCGATCTACGATCAGCGCTGGGAGATCGGCTCGTACTGCTGATCGATCTTGCCGGTGTAGTCGGACGCCGGGCGGATCAGACGGTTGTCCGCCTGCTGCTCGATGACGTGGGCCGTCCAGCCGACCATGCGGCTCATGGCGAAGATCGGCGTGAAGAGATCGATCGGAATCCCCATCATATAGTAGGCCGATGCCGAGTAGAAGTCCACGTTCGGGTAGAGCTTCTTCTGCTCCAGCACCACCTGCTCGATGGTCCGGGACATCTCGTACCACTGGGTCTGGCCGGTTTCCTGGCCAAGCTCCTGCGACATCTTGCGGAGATGCGTGGCGCGCGGGTCTTCCGTCTTGTAGACGCGATGGCCGAAGCCCATGATCTTCTTCTTGTTGGCGAGCGCGTCGGTGATCCAGCTCTCGGCAACCGACGGGTCCTTGACCTCCAGAAGCATCTTCATCACCTGCTCGTTGGCGCCGCCATGGAGCGGTCCCTTCAGCGCGCCGATGGCGCCGACGATCGCCGAATACATATCGGAGAGGGTGGCGGCGATAACGCGGGCGGTGAAGGTTGATGCGTTGAACTCGTGATCGGCGTGGAGGATGAGGGCAATATCCATCATCTTGACATGCTCGGGCGTGGCTTCCGCTCCAAGGAGCATCCAAAGGAAGTTTGCCGCGATCGAAAGGCCCGGCTTCGGCATGTAGATGTCGCCGCCGCTCCTGAGGCGATGGATCAGCGCGACGATAAGCGGGGTCTTGGCGATCAGGCGGATGGCCTTCCGATAATTCGCCTCGCGACCATTATCGTTCTGGTCGGGATCGAAGAAGGAGAGGGAGCTGACGATGCCGCGGAGTGCCACCATCGGGTTGCTCTCGGCGGGCAGGGCCATC
>JBDSJW010000086.1:0-7675 GCA_039917235.1 Kapaibacterium sp. (SeqCode)
GTTTGAAACCGACCCCGACAACGTGACACTGTGACACTGTGACAACGCGACACAGCAACAACGTGACACTGCGACAACAGCAACGCTACGACAATTTCACGATACCATTTCCGCCTTGGCGGGTTCATGTGCCGGTTTCGTCTGCTGCTGCTGCTGCATCCGCGCCAGGCGCATGGAATCGGTGCGGAAACGGGGGCTGACGGCGCCGAAGAAATAGACGCGGAAGATATAGCCCCAGAAGCTCGGCTCCTTGAGCGATGGATCGATCAGATGCTCAATCTTCGCGTGGTGCTCCGGCGTCTGGCTCCAGTGAATCCCCGCGCGCTCGTGGTGGATGGTATGAAAGCCGTTGTTGAAGAGGAGCGTGTTGAGCATCGGTCCCACGAAGTTGCGGGAATGATTGTACGCCGATTCCTCCTCGGCATGGACATGCTGAACGTAGTTGAAGACCAGGATGCTGAAGAGCGCGAACTGCTGCGGGATCACGATAAAGTAGAGCGCCTTCTTCCAGTCGATAAAAAGCGCCACGGCGATGAAGAGAATAAGCACCGCGTACTGGAGAACGGCGTGGAGATACTTCCCCTTGCTGGTGCGCTTCAGATAGCCGAGGTAATCGCGGATCGCCCTCTGCTGGAAATAGCTGCTGATCGATGGATAGCTCATAAGCGTGAAGAGATTGTTCTTCTCGCTGTAGCGGTAGGTGATCGTGTAATCCCCTTCCCGGTTGTTCAGGCTGTGATGGTTCATATTATGCGTCGGTATCCAGCCGAACGCGGGGAACCCGTAGAAAATGGTCAGCCAGTAATCGGTGATCCCATTCATCACCTTCGATTTCCACATCGGAAGATGATTGTGGTTGTGAGCCATCACCGCCACCGCCACCGCCATGAAGAGGGAAAAGGCATAGATGAATGGGTTGATGCTCCCCATCTGCCACTGGAGAATGAGCAGTGCCGTTGTCACCGCCATATAGACCAGCGATCGCCAGTCCGCTTTATATCGCAACATACCGTTCTCTTACTCTGAATAATCTGTAAACATTTCCGGCCTGTCGGCCTGGACGTTGGCCCCACCGAACCGACAAAATACGAGATCGGATCGTGACTACCGCTTATCGAGCGGAGTGGAAGATGAAATCCGCAGCCGGGTGGTTACAACCACATACCGGCTCTAGGACGTTCCCACGCGACGCGAAATTGCTGAAATCGAAAGAAATCCGTCCCTTCCGCCCTGCGTCGGGTTGCCAATCCGACACGGTGCCGTAGCTTCATCCCGCTATTCACATCTTCGGGAAACATCATTACAAACCATCGTACCGGGAGCATCCAATGATTACCAGGGAAGAGATGCGCGACAGCATCATCCACGAGTGCAATGTCTGCCTGCATTTATACGACAAGATTCCCGCCGGGGGATTCGATTTCCGGTTCACCCCCGGCCAGCGTTCCATCACCGAGCTGCTTCGCTATCTCGCCATGACGGGCATCGCCCCGATGAAGATGTCTCTGGAGGGGAACTGGAACCCGTGGAAGGAGTATCAGGAGCGGCTGAAGGAGATGACGGCCGAGGAGTTTCCCGCAAGGATGCACGAGCAGATCGCGGAAATTCGGTCGTTTTTCGATGAGGTAACGGAGGATGATTTCAGGACGCGGCGCGTCACGCTGCCGACCGGCGGGGAGGTATCGATGGCCCTTGGGGTGATGGAGACCTCCCTGAAGTGGCTGGTGGGATATCGCATGCAGCTCTTCCTTCAGGTCAAGGCGGCCGGCGTGGATGGCCTTAACACCGCCAACAACTGGGCCGGCATGGACTGGAAGCCGAAGGATGCCGCCACGGAGAACTCCACCGCCGATGTGGCGGAGGAAAGCGCGGCCTGAGCCCCCCCGCGAAACCCCTCTCTTGTTTCAATGCGTCGATGAATCGACGGCATTAGCGGGAGAGTTCGTAATTTCAGCGATCCGCGAGGCGCCCCAACCGGGGCGTCTCCGTTTGAACGGTAATCAATCAGTTAGCGAAAGACCTACGCAATGGACCAAAAGATACGGGTGCTGATCGCCAAGGCGGGACTGGACGGCCATGACCGTGGCGCCAAGGTGATCGCCGCGGCGCTTCGCGACGCCGGCATGGAAGTGATCTATACCGGACTCCGGCAAACCCCGGAGATGATCGTGGAGGCGGCTCTCCAGGAGGATGTCGATGTCGTCGGCATCAGCATGCTCTCCGGCGCGCATATGACCATCTTCCCGAAGGTGATGGGGCTGATGAAGGCGCGCGGGCTGGATGATGTCCTTCTGACCGGCGGCGGCATCATGTCGGAGGCGGATATCGAGGAGTTGAAGAAGATCGGCGTTGGCCAGCTCTTCACCCCCGGCGCGCCGACCACGGCCATCGCCGATTATATCAAGCTGTACGTGGCGGAACATCCCAGGAGCTGAGACCGTTTCAGGATGATCACGCGTTTGTGGGGCGGCGTCCGCCGTTCCCCTCGGCTTCCATTCCATTCTTTCCATAGCATACGTGAATCGTGAGATCACCCAGCAGGAACTTGGCATCATCGGCCGGTCGTCGCAGATCGAACAGGTCGTCGCCAGCATCCGCCAGGTTGCCGACAGCGATCTGACGGTGCTGTTGATGGGCGAGAGCGGCGTTGGGAAGGAGGTGTTCGCCAAGGCGATCCACCAGCTCAGCCACAGGCGGGAGGAGCGGATGATCCCGATCAACTGCGGCGCCATCCCGGAGACCCTGCTGGAGTCGGAGCTGTTCGGACATGAGCGGGGGGCCTTTACCGGCGCGGTGGAGGCGCGGAAGGGGCTGTTCGAGGCGGCCGACGGGGGGACGGTGTTTCTTGATGAGATAGGGGAGATGCCGGTTGGCACGCAGGTCAAGCTGTTGCGCGTGCTGGAGTCGTTCGAGTTTACCCGCGTCGGCGGGAACGAGCTGCGCCATGCCGATGTCCGGGTGATCGCCGCCACCAATCGCGATCTTGCCCGCGATGTGCAGCGGGGGATTTTCCGTCAGGATCTTTACTATCGCCTCCGCGCCGCCCAGATCCGTATCCCGTCGCTCCGGGAACGGCGCGATGATATCCCGTTGCTCTTTGCGCATTTCGCCTTCCAGACCGCCGCGCGCCTGAACATTCCGTTCGGCGGCATCACGCGCGACGCGATGGATGTGCTGATTGAATATCCCTGGCCCGGGAATGTGCGTGAGCTGAAGAATTTCGCGGAGCTGGTGGTGACGCTGGAGCGGGGGGAGCAGCTCACCGTGGAGACGGTGGATATGCATCTGGATGTGATGGAGCGCGTTCCGGTGATCGACAATCCCAACGCCATCATCCATCTCCCCGGTCGCACGCCGGAACAGGCGGAGCGGGAGCTGATCTACCGCGCGCTGATCGACCTGCGGAATGAGGTTGGCGCAATCAAGCAGTATATCGCGCAGACCGCGGTACGCGAGCCGGTTCAGAGCCCCCCGGCGCTTCCCGCCGCGCCGCCGACGATCGAGCAGGCGCTGGAACAGGCCGATGATCTCAGCCTTGAAGAGATGGAGCGCCGTCTGATACGGATATCTCTTGAACGGCATCGCGGCAACCGCCGGGCGGCGGCGCAGGCGCTGGGAATCAGCGAGCGGACGCTGTATCGCAAGCTGATAGATTACAAGCTGAAGCCTGATGAATTTGAATAAGCGTATCGTTATAACGCGTCTTCGCGTTACGTCCGGGCGGGTTTGAAACCCGCCCCGACTGATAGCAGAAACTAAACCGTCTCGGCGATCGGAATCAATATCTTGCGGAAAACGTAACCGATGACGCGCGCAACAGCAATAGCTCTTCTCCCGATATTCACGGTGGCCCTGGCCGCCGGGGGATGCTATTCGTTCCGGGGAGGTTCGGTGGCTCCGCATCTCCACACAGTCACCATCCCGCAGGCGGAGGATATCAGCCCGCAGCCGTATCAGGCGGCACGCGAGCTGACGACCACGGCGCTGATCCAGAAGTTCCGTGATGACAATACGCTCCGGGTGGTGGATGCCACCAACCCCGACTCCCGTCTGGAGGTGACGCTGGTCTCGATCAATACGCAGGTGCGGCGCAATATCAGTGGCAGCGAGCTGGAATCGGTGCGCGGCGTGGAGATTGTGGCCCGGTCCACGTTCTTCGATAACGTGAAGAAGCGGGCCATCTACAAGGACAAGGCGTTCACCGGGGTGGGGCAGTTCAATCTGAGCGAGGGGCCAGCCGGTGAAAAGCGGGCCGTTCAGGATGCGATCAACAATCTTACCAGCCAGATTCTGAACGATACCGTGGCCGACTGGTAGCCACGAGAGCCGTATATCGTCCGATCACGCCACCTCCGCTCCCTTCAGGAAGGCGGTTCCGCCGGAAACCGGAAAAGAACATCTCAGCCGTCGGTATTTTCCGAAACGGCTTGCACCGGATGGCCGTTGTTGATCATGGATTTCGCATCGTCCTATCAGACTGTTGAACAACGTCATCCGCGGCGTTGGCCTTCATCGTTCGCTCACTGCGGCGTCCCAAAGGACGCCTCATTCGCTCAGATTCGGCCGCCTTGCGGCTGATCGTTGTTGAACAGTCTGAGTGCCGGAAGTAATTCAACAGTCTGCTATGGAGATCATACTACTCGTCAGCTATATAAGCGCGCTGCTGGTCCTGTTCGGATTCGGCATGCACGGCCTTTCGATGGTATATCACTTCTCGAAACTGCGTCCGCATGATCCCCCCACGCCGACCCTCCCCCCGGCCGATCTTCTTCCGCTGGTCACGGTGCAGCTCCCGATCTTCAATGAGATCTATGTTGCCGAGCGGTTGATAGCATCGGTTTGCAGGCTGGATTATCCGCGCCATCTGCTGGAGATCCAGGTGCTGGACGATTCCACCGATGAGACGCGCGAGCTGGTTGCGCGCCTGGTGGCGGCGAAGCGGGAGGAGGGATTTCGGATTGTTCAGCTGCACCGGGATGACAGGACCGGCTACAAGGCGGGAGCGCTCCGCAACGGGATGGACCTGGCCGACGGCACGTTTATCGCCATTTTCGATGCGGATTTCCTCCCCGATCCCGATTTCCTTCTGCGCGCGCTTCCCCATCTTATCGCCGATGCCGGGCTGGGGATGGTGCAGGGGCGATGGGAACATCTCAACTACGATTACAGCCTCCTGACCCGCATTCAGGGGGTTGCACTGGACGCGCATTTCGCGATGGAGCAGCAGGTGCGGAATCGCGCCAGCTTCTTTATGAACTTCAACGGCACGGCCGGCGTCTGGCGGAAATCGTGCATCGTGGACGCGGGCAACTGGCACGCCGATACGCTGACGGAGGATCTTGACCTCTCCTACCGGGCGCAGCTCCGTGGCTGGCGCTTTCTCTATCTGAACGATCTCTCCGTTCCGGCCGAACTCCCCTCGGAGATCAACGGCCTGAAGTCGCAACAGTTCCGCTGGACCAAGGGGGCCATCGAAACCGCGAAGAAGCATCTCCCCGCCATCTGGCGTTCCGGCCAGCCGCTCGCGGTAAAGCTGCACGCCACCGCGCATCTTACATCGAACCTGGTCTTCCCCTGCATCCTCTTTGTGGCATTGCTGAACATTCCGGTGCTGATGCTGAAACAGGGGCACCCGGAGTTTGCGATCTACTTCGATATCATGAGCGTCTTCGCCATCTCCTCGGTGGTGTCGTTTTTTTTCTATCTCTGCGCGCAGCGGAATCTCCGGGCCGACTGGAAGCGGAGGCTGTTTCTTTTTCCATTCTTCATGGCCGGGACGATGGGGATGGCGGTGAACAATACCCGCGCCGTGATGGAAGCGCTGATGAACCACAAAAGCGCGTTCGTCAGGACGCCGAAGTACAACATCGTCACCAGCCGGGACAACTGGACGGCGAGCCGCTACCGGCTTTCCAGGATCAGGATCGATGTGGTAATGGAGCTGCTGCTGGCGCTCTATTTCATCCTGGGGATCATCATATCGATTCACTTCGTGGAGGTATCGCTCCTGCCGTTTCAGTTGATGTTCCTCTTCGGCTTCGGTTTTTCCGGGGCGCTATCGCTCCGGCACGCGCTGGCGAAACGGTAGTCCGGCGGGGCACGCAATAGTTTCCACGATCTCATCATTCATTCTTTCAACATTGCCCATGTCTCTTCGCGATCAAATGTCACTTGCCGCCGGGGCCATCCGCGCGGCGCTTGCCGGCCATGGCACGGTGGAGCCGGAGATCGGCATCATCCTGGGAACCGGGCTGGGGAGGCTTGGGGAGGCGATAGAACATCGCGCCACGGTTGATTACGCCGATATCCCCGGCTTCCCGCTTTCCACCGTCGAATCGCATACCGGTCGGCTGATCGTGGGGACGCTCGGGGGGAAACAGGTGGTGGCGATGCAGGGGCGGTTCCATTTCTACGAGGGATATGATATGAGGCAGATCACCTTCCCGGTGAGGGTGATGCGCCAGCTCGGCGCTGATACGCTGATGGTCTCCAACGCATGTGGCGGCCTGAACCCGCTCCACCGTCGCGGCGATCTGATGCTGATCGAGGATCATATCAACCTGATCGGTGACAACCCGCTGATAGGGCCGAACGACGATGCGCTGGGCCCCCGCTTCCCGGATATGTCGGAGCCGTACAGCCACGAGCTGATACGGCTTGCGGAGAGTGTGGCGATGGATGAGAAGATCCGGCTCCACAAGGGGACCTATGTGGCCGTGGCGGGGCCGAACCTTGAGACGCGGGCGGAGTACCGGTTTCTGCGGGGCATCGGCGCCGACGCGGTGGGGATGAGCACCGTGCCGGAGGTGATCGTGGCGCGGCATATGGATATGCGGGTGCTGGGCATATCGATCATCACCGATGAGTGCTTCCCGGATAACCTCGCGCCCGTCGATGTCTCTGAGATTATCGCCGCCGCAAACGCCGCGGAGCCGAAGCTGACGCAGGTGATGACCGGGGTGATAGCGAGATTGTAGCGTCGGGGGGGCCGTTGGATCTGGGGTGGGGCGTTGGGGCAATTCATGAATTGCCCTTACAGGGAGTGCCCTCTCCTCTACGGCGTATGATCTCACGACGACCCTCTCCTCCGACGATGTCCATATCACCGAACCATAACTTGCCGATGCCTCCTCTCTAGGCCTATGTTTGTGGCTGATCAGACGGGCGTCCTGCCCATCGGTCATCCCACCAGACGGTCCCACAAATTGGTCCCAACAATCTTCACCGGCTCAGGGCCGGCGGGGGTGAACGGATCTCTCGAATCCCGGATCGCGGTGCGAATCGTCCAGATTCTCATCCGCATTCCTTCCGGGCAGAGAGGGAAGCCGGCCTCATTCCCGGTTCAGACAGATACGAATTCGATCATGGTAATACAGCGGAATAATCGTCTGGAGCCCACCGTGTTCCGAAAACGATCCAGCACGAGCGATTACACTCGCGACACCGAACGGAAGGTGGAGCGGCTGTTATCGGAGTTATATGATGCGCTTCAGATCCAGAGGCCCGATGATCTTTACGGTTCGATCGTGATCGAAACGAAATACCAGAAAGGGCAGCCCGTGGGGCAGGTGGATATTCAGGTTCGCTATGTGATGAAGCGGATGGGAAACAGCGGCCAGGAATCCCCCAGGGTCGGATCGGACTTGAAGGCATCGGATACGAAATAGTTCTCCGG
>JBDSJW010000087.1:0-11397 GCA_039917235.1 Kapaibacterium sp. (SeqCode)
GATTTCCCGCCGATAAGTGTTTGTATACAGTGGCCCGTAGCCCGCCGGCATCCACCACTGAAATATAACCGATACGGCCGGGAGCGATCGTCATCGTCATCCCCGGCCCTGAACGGGGATCACCGGAAGTTCCGGGGAACCTGGCGACGGCCCGGCTGGCGCGAAAATAGCGACCGACTCCGGTCGTCCCCCCAACGTCACGAATTCTTCACAACGCATTCCGGCAATGCCGGGCTGCTCCTTGCAGGAGATGCGGCGAGTAGCTATGATTGCCGCCGCCTCTTTTTCCGTTCCCGCGCCCATCGGGAGCATCAGGTATTCTTCCCTCTAACTCACTTCGTCGTATGCATAGAATTTTTACGTCGTTTGCCCTCTGCGCTCTGCTGGCCTTTGTCACGGCCTCCGGGCAGACCCCGAAGGCCTACAACACGACGTTCTTCGGCAAGCTTGATCCTGGCACGGTTTCCGGCCAGTGGAAATACTCGGCGCTCACCGGCTACACGGCCCCCGATGGCCGTGAATACGCGCTTCTGGGGGGATATACCGGCACTCACATCATCGATATCACCGAGCAGCCGATCAAGCAGGTTGCCTTTATCCCGGCCCCCTACAGCCAGTGGCGGGAGATGAAGACGTATGGCACCTATGCGTACGTGGTAAGCGAGAACGGGAAGGGGCTTGAGATCATCGATCTCTCCCATCTCCCCGCCTCCGCCTCCGAGCTGCGGCTGGACACCAGCGTCTTCAGCCGCGCCCACACGGTCGATCAGGAAGGGCACTACCTCTACGTGAACGGAAGCCAGGTGGAGGCCGGGGCAAACCAGGGGACGATCATCTTTGATCTGGAGCCCGATCCCACCCATCCGGTGATGGTCGGAAAGTTCGATGGCGATTATGCCCACGATGCCTATATCAGGAACGACACGCTCTGGGTTGCCGCCATCTACAAGGGAAGGGTGGATGTGGTGGCGCTGGGGAAGGACCGGAAAACCCCGCATCTGGTGACGGCGTTCGGCCCGGCCGGCAATACCGGCGGGACGCATAACATCGATATCACCACCGACGGCAGCTACGCGCTGACGACCGATGAAGTCGGCTCAACGCCGAAGACGCTGAAGGTCTGGGATGTGCGCGATATCAACAGCGTCAGCAAGGTCGCGGACTGGACGCCGGTGCCGGGGGAGATCATCCACAACGTCCATATCATCGGCAACCTGGCGTATATCGCCTGGTATACGGCCGGGACGCGGATCGTCGATATCTCCAACCCGCGCGATCCGGTGGAGCTTGGCTACTTCGATATGTCGCCACGGCAGGGGAGCGAGTACTCGGGGAACTGGGAAACGTATGCCTCCTTCCCCGACGGAAAGATCATCGCCAGCGATATGCAGACCGGGCTCTGGGTCTTTACCTACAACGGCGCCAGGCGCGGCATGGTCCACGGCGTGGTCCGCGACGCCATCACCCACGAGCCGGTTCCGTTTGCCCCCATCATGCTTGGGAAGGTCGGCAAGACGATCACCGCCGATTCCGCCGGACGCTACAGCTACGAGGGGGCGGCCGACACTCTTCCGTATTCGGTGCGGGTCTATGATCCCGAGAAATTCGCGGTCGGCTCGCTGATCGTGGGGACGACCGACACGGAGGTGGATATCGACGTAAACACCATCCAGAAGGTGGCATTTCTCCTCAACCCGGTCGATTCAATCACCGGCGAGTCGATGGAGACCTTCTCCTACCGTGTCCTTAACGATCAGGCGGATGCCGGGGTGCGCGGGTTCAGCAACCCGCAGCTTCTGAAGCTCTCGCAGGACAGCACCTACCGTATCTATGTGGGAGCATGGGGATATATCCCGAAGCTGGTGACGGTGAAGGGGGAGGCGCAGACCGACAAGGTGGAGCTCGCGCGCGGCTACTACGACGATGCCGAGCTTGATCTTGGATGGATGCTTGCCGCGCCGACCGACAACGCCAGCAGCGGCAATTGGGAGCGTGGTGTTCCGGTGGAGGTGATTGACCCTTACGACGCATCGCAGGATCTTCAGCCAAAGGCGGACAACACGCCGGGCTGGGCCGATCAGGCGTTTATCACCGGCATCAGCAACTCCGTCGATGTCGGCACCAACGATGTTGACAGCGGCAGGGTATCGCTGACATCCCCGGCGATGGACCTGACCACCTATGCCGATCCGTATATCAACTGCTGGATCTGGTACTCGAACGATCTCAGGACCGATGTGCCGGCGAACGATTCGCTCGATCTGCTTCTTTCCGACGATAACGGCAAGAACTGGCATCTGGTGCGGCACATCTCCAGCTCGGAGCCGCGCGCATGGCGGCCAATCGGGATCAGGGTAAAGGATTACGTGACCCCGTCCAAGCAGACGCTTTTCTGCATTGTGGCGTCCGACCTTTTCGAGCAGAACCTGGTGGAGGCCGGGATGGATGATTTCAGCGTCAGTGACGGTTTTGCCATCGCATCGGTTGATGTCTCTCCGGCTCGTCCGTCCGGCGCGTTGCGGAGCGTTGCCCTCCGGCCCAATCCCTTCTCGGGGAGCGCGCGGATCGATCTTCTCCTCTCCTCGGAGCAGCATCGGAGCAGGCTGGAGCTGTTCGATCTCCTCGGCGCTCCGGTTCGGATGATTCATGAGGGGAATCTTTCGGCTGGGCCATCATCGTTTATCGTCAATGGCGCGGGGCTTCCGGCCGGGCGCTATACGTGGCGTCTCCATCTGGATGACGGGACCGTGACAAGCGGCGCCGCGACGATCATCCGCTGATCGTTTCGCACTGATTTGTTCTCTCTGGATTTGATGGCGTCCCTGCGCGGAATGCGGGGATGCCATCGTTCGTTTGGCCACCGGACCGTGAGGTGCTACCGCGTGGTGTAAGGTTTGGGCGGGCTTTGCGGTTAGAAGCACAAGGTCGCTTGTTCAGCCCCCCCGGCACGATTGCTGATTGCAGCGCCCATGAATCACCTGTTCTCGTGGCATACCCGATAGAGCCCGTCCCCTCCAGGGCTCGTCCGTGCAAGCTCACCAACTCCGGCCGGCATCGATGGATTGACGGTGACCGGGGAGGCTTCCGCGGGTATTTCCCGAGTTGGATTCAGCAGCGATACATGAATGACATCGGCCTCCCCATGGTTGAGCGATCACAAGCGCGACCCCTCCGGTGATCGCAATCACCAGGGCGCTCCCTCGCGGGAGCGCCTTTTTTGTATCCACTGGTCTATATCGATGCACTAAGGATGCCCAGACTGTTCTGGGACGATCAGCCACAAGGCGGCCGAACCTGAGCGAATGAGGCGTCCTTCCGGGCGCCGCAGTGAGCGAACGGTGAAGGCCAACGCAGCGGATGACCTCCTTCAACAGTCTGATGTTCCTCGGTTGCCGTCGCGCTCCGCTTGTCACAATGCCTTGATTTCGTACCATCCGTTTCCGGCACGGTTGCTTCTTTCCATCATCGCACGCCTGTTCCCTTCCGGGGAGCGGCGCCGATCATTTATTCCAGGTGCCATGAATCGATCTTCTCTCCATCTTCTGATTCTTCTCCTGCTCGGTTCCATCCCGTACGCTCAATCCCACGGGCAGACCCCGGCAACCGGCGCGGTGATCACGCTAAATCACGCGCGCACATTCCAGACGATCAACGGCTGGGAGGCAACGGCCCACGCGGGGGAGGATACGCTCCGATTCTTCGACTACGCGGGGGGGCTTTTCGAGGATGCCGCCGTCATGGGGATCAACCGGCTCCGGATTGAAGTGCGGAGCGGCATCGAAAACCCGGTGGACTACTGGTCGCTCTACCGGTCGGGCACGCTCTCCGAGGCGGAATGGAAAAAGAGGCGTTACGAGGTGATCAACGACAACAACGATCCAAATGTCATCAACCCCGCCGGCTTCCAGTTCTCCGAGATCGATAATGTCTTCGACAGGCTGGTGCTGCCGTTTCAGGATCGTGTGAGGACCGGGGGGGAGAAGCTCCAGATCAGCCTTGCCTACGCCGATTCCTCCGCCTCCCCGTTCCGTCATGCCGGTAACCCCGAGGAGTACGCGGAGTTCATGGAGGCCGTCATAACGCATATCAAGGATCGTTACGGCTTCCTTCCCGACGCAATCGAGGTCTGCCTGGAGCCTGATCTGGCCGGCTGGAGCCCGACGCAGCTTGCCACGGCCGTCCTTGCCAGCGCCAAGCGATTCCCCGAGCCGGCGAGTTTTATCGCGCCATCCACATCAAATGCGGCGGCGGCTCTAACCTACATCACCAAGATGACGGAATTCGAGACCGTCGGCGATCATATCCGCGAGCTTTCCTATCACCGCTATGGAACCACATCCGATGGCACGTTGCGGGCAATCGCCTCCCGCGCCGCAAGCTTCTCCGCCGGAACGGCGATGCTGGAGCATCACGGGGGGGGCTACGAGGAGCTTCACAAGGATCTCAAGCTCGCCTCCTGTTCCTCCTGGCAACTGGGGCGGCTGGCACACATGGGGGCCAACGATGACGGGAGTGCGTACTTCTTTATCAACACCGCCCCCTCCGGGAGGCCATATGCGGTCATGGGAACGGCGGCGAGATATCTCCGGCAGTACTTCCGGTATGTGCATCGTGGCGCCGTGCGTATCGATGTGGAGACCACCGATCCGGCGTTCGATCCGGTGGCGTTCATCAACAGGGACAAGGGGCATGTTGTTGTGGTGAAGTCCGATACCGCCGGGACGTTCCAGGTGGCGGGGCTCCCCGCGGGAGTATACGGCATCACCTACACCACCGCGACCGACTACGGAACGGATGCCCCCGATACCACAATCCCGGACGGGGGGACGCTTGAGGCGATGATGCCGGGAAAGGGGGTGCTGACGATCCACGCCATCGATCCGGCGATAGAGGGGAAGGATACTACTCCTCCGACCGTGACGATCACATCCCCGGTGAATGGGGAGACCATCACGCGAAGAATCCTCAGGGTTCAGGCAACCGCTGTCGATAATGTGGCGATGTCCGGTGTCCAGTTTACGCTCGATGGCGCCAATCTCGAAGCCGCGCTTCCCAGCCAGCCATATGTGATCAATACCGATATTGCCTCCGTTTCCCCCGGCTGGCACACGTTGCGGGCGATAGCCTGGGATCAGTCGGACAACATCAGGATTTCCGATTCGGTGCGGATACTGATAGCGCCGAATATCGATACGCTGGCGCCCCACGTTGCTATCACCACCCCCGTCTACGCCGCGAAGGTGACAAAGCCGATCATCATCCATGTGGATGTCTCGGATAACATCGGCGTTACGGGCGTCCAGGTGCAACTGGATGAGATGAATATTGGCGATACGATGCACGCGCCACCGTACGATCTGCCGTGGGATCCGGCCGCGATCTTTCCCGGCCTCCACAATCTGACCGCCATCGCGTTCGATGCCGCCGGCAACCAAACGATTTCCCAGGGTGTGCCGGTGATCGTCCAGCACGTTTCCGGCGTTGATGATGCCGGTAACGCCAACGGCGGCATCACGATCCGCGACGCGCGCTTTGCCGACGAAACCATCATCATCCGGTTCGATTCCCCTCGCGAGCAACTGGCGCACGCCGTGCTGTACGATGAAGCGGGGAGGAGGGTGATGGAGGGGACCGGAGCCGGACATACTCTGACGTTGCGGGGAACCGTGCTTCCGAACGGGGTCTATCTCTACCGACTGACGGCGGGAACCGCTACCGCAAACGGCAGGGTGATCGTCCGGCACTGATCCGCCGGAATATCGTGGCGCGATCGATCCATACGGTAATGCAAAGCCCCCGCGAGATATCGGCACTCGCGGGGGCTTTCTTTATC
This sequence comes from Kapaibacterium sp. (SeqCode), assembly GCA_039917235.1. Taxonomy (GTDB): domain Bacteria; phylum Bacteroidota; class Ignavibacteria; order OLB7; family OLB7; genus JAFDZV01. The sequence continues at coordinate 5,834 of JBDSJW010000087.1, forward strand.
TATCGGATGTCTGTCATACTGGGGGCGTTGGGGACGTTTGAAACGTCCCCCGACAACGATAATAACGACAACAATATCCAGACATCATCATCATCCATCTACGTGATCAGTGGATCTCCATGTACCGGTCCAGCTCCCACTGCGAAACCGCGATCCGGTACTCATCCCACTCGTTCATCTTTGCCTCGTAGAACTTCCGGAAGGTGAACTCGCCGATGGCCTCGCGGACGACCGTATTGATCGACAGCTCCTCCAGCGCCTCCTTCAGATTCTCGGCAACCGCGCCGATGCCGCGTTCCTTGATCTCCTCCGGCCCCATCTCGAAGATATCATCCTCCACCGGCTTCGGCGGCTTGATCTTCTTCTCGACGCCGTCAAGGCCGGCGGCCAGGAGGACGGCGAAGGCGAGATAGGGGTTTGCGGCCGGATCCGGGCAGCGGATCTCCACGCGGACCGCCTTCTCACGTCCCGGCGTGTAGCGTGGGACGCGGATCAGCACCGAACGGTTCTTCTGTCCCCATGCCACGTTGACCGGCGCCTCGTAGCCGACCACCAGGCGCTTATAGCTGTTGATCGTCGGGTTGAGGATGGCGTTCATCGCCTTGATATGGTGCAACTGCCCGCCGATGAAATGCTGTGCGAAATCGCTGAGGGAGTAAAGTCCGTCCTTGTCGAACATCAGGTTCTTCCCGTCGGTGGTGAAGAGGGACTGATGGACGTGCATGCCGGAGCCGTTGATGCCGGCGATCGGCTTTGGCATAAAGGTGGCGTGCAGGCCATGCTGCGCGGCGATTGACTTAAGGGCAAAGCGGAGCGTGACCGATGCGTCGGCGCCGGTGAGTGCGTCGCAGTAGCGGAAGTCGATCTCGTGCTGGCCGACCGCTACCTCATGATGAAGCGCCTCGACATCGATGCCGAACGCCTGGAGGGCGAAGGTCATCTCCTGGCGGATCTCGGTGGCGGCATCGGTGGTCTGGTCGAAGTAGCCGGCCTCATCGTGCGGGAGCGGCGCCAGCTTCCCCTCGGCGTTCCGCTTGAAGAGGAAGAACTCCAGCTCCGGCCCGACGTTGAAGACATAGCCAAGCGCCTTGGCGCGCTCAAGCTGGCGCTTCAGGATGCCGCGCGGGTCGCCTTCGAACGGCGTTCCATCGGGCATGTAGACATCGCAGATGATGCGGGCGCGCGTTCCGGAGGTCGATCCCTTTGTCCAGGGGATCACGGCGAACGTGTCAAGATCGAGCTTCAGGAACATGTCGCTCTCATGAATGCGGGTAAAGCCCTCGATCGAGGAGCCATCAAACCAGACATTCTGCTCGATCGCATCTTCCAGCTTCCAGACCGGGATGGTGACCGCTTTCAGCGTGCCGACGATATCGGTGAACTGGAGGTTCACGAACTGTACGTTCTGTTCCTGAGTCATTCTCAGGATATCATCCTTGGTGATTGCCATCGATCCCTCTTCTCCTGCTTTGAGTGTATTGATGATTTGAAAAAATCTATCTCTTGGCTAATGGGTATGTTTGCCCATTGCTCGCCGGTCCGCTCTTCAGCCGGCCGACGCGCGCCCCGAGCATGTTATTCCTTCTTCTTTCCGACTCTTCCCCCGGCGATGATCTCCTCCAGATGCGAACAGGGGAGCGCAAATGACTCCTTGTGCGTGGAGAGAACCAGGTTGGTCCTGGTGCCGATCACCCCCGGCCAGCGCTGGATTTCACCGAGCAGTGTCTCCAGCGTGCCGGTGTTGTGGGTTCTGATTTTCAGGATGTGGGAGGCGTCGCCGGTGATGGCGTGGCACTCCATAACCTCTTCATGCGTGGTTGCCTTGGCGAGAAATTTCGGATAGTGGGTCGATGAATCGACGCGTACCATGATAAACGCGGTGATATCAAGCGCGAGCGGCGCCGGGGCCAGACGCGCCGTAAAGCCCAGGATGACGCCCCGTTCCTCCAGCTTCCGAAGCCGTTCGGCCACGGCCGGCGCCGAGAGTGCAACCGCCTCGGCGATCGTCCCAAGCTGCGCGCGACCATTGGCCTGAAGCGCCTTCAGGATCAGGAGGTCGATCGAATCGAGATCAGTAGAGAGTCTCAAGGGCTTTGAATAATTAAGTTCGACGGCAAACATACGAAGGAATTCAAAGTCTACAAGTAATTTTACAGAATTTTATTAAGAGCTGATGAGCGGTTTCGGATCGGGCGACCGTCCGCCGAACGTGTATCGCAAGCTCTCAGAGATTTACTATCGCCCCGCAGGGGCCCCGGCGAACCGGCCATGTGCCGATCCGCCGGGCACGTCAAACACAACCAGGTTTTCGCGCAATGATCGAACGTTATACCCGCCCCGAAATGGGGGCGATCTGGCAGGATGAGAACAAGTACCGTATCTGGCTGGAGATCGAGACGCTTGCGGTGGAGGCGCAGGCAGAGCTGGGGGATGTGCCGGTGGAGGCGGCGCGGGCCGTTCGCGAGCGTGGGAATTTCGATGTGAAGAGGGTGCTGGAGATCGAGGAGATCACCAAGCACGATGTGATTGCGTTCCTGACGAACGTGGCGGAATACGTCGGCGAGCCATCGCGCTATATCCACCTTGGCATGACCTCATCGGACGTGCTCGATACCTGTCTGGCGGTCCAGTTGAAGCAGGCGGGAGAGATTCTGCTGAAGGATCTTGAGGCGTTCCGCGATGTGCTGGCGCGCCGCGCCGTGGAGTTCAAGTACACGATGATGATCGGCCGCTCGCACGGGATTCACGCGGAGCCGATCACCTTCGGGCTGAAACTGGCGCTCTGGTACGAGGAGACAAAGCGGAATATCGAGCGGATGCGGCGGGCGATCGATGTGATCTCCTACGGGCAGATCTCCGGCGCGGTCGGGACGTTCGAGCATCTCAGCCCGAAGGTGGAGGAATATGTCTGCGAGCATCTGGGGCTGAAGGCCGATCCGGTAACCACGCAGGTGATCCAGCGCGACAGACACGCGGAATATATGGCGTCGCTCGGGGTTGTGGCATCCACGCTGGAGCAGTTCGCCACCGAGATACGGCATCTTCAGCGGACGGAGGTGCTGGAGGCGGAGGAGTATTTCTCCGCCGGACAGAAGGGAAGCTCCGCGATGCCGCACAAGCGGAACCCGATCATCTCCGAGCGGGTGTGCGGAATGGCCAGGATTATCCGCGCCAACGCTATCGCGGCCATGGAGAATGTGGCGCTCTGGCACGAACGGGATATCAGCCACTCCTCCGTGGAGCGCGTTATCTGTCCCGACTCCACGATTGCGCTCGATTATATTCTCGACAAGATGACGGGGCTGGTGGATAAGCTGTTGGTCTACCCGGAGAACATGAAGAAGAACCTGGAGATCACCAGCGGCCTTCATTTCTCCCAGACAATTCTCCTGGCTCTCGCCAAAAGAGGAGTCAGTCGCGAGGACGCCTACAGCATGGTGCAGCGGAACGCGATGGAGGTCTGGCGCACCCGCGAGAATTTCGCCGACGTCCTGAAACGCGACGCCGATGTAACGGCGATTATTCCCCCCGCGGAGATCGACGAGCTATGCGATCTCCAGAAATCGATCCGCAATGTTGATTATATCTTTGAGCGGTGCGGGTTGTGAAATAAATAACCGTGGTGTATAGAATATGGCAACGCCCGTTCCCGCTGATGCGTGGACGGGCGTTCTGATTTGGAAGAGCCGTTGATTATGGAGTGGTGATAAGATCAACCTTAAAGAGACGAGTTTTTGCATATCGTTCAAAACCCGCGATTGTCAACGTATTGTCATCACCCCACATTGTGTAAGAATGCATAAATACACTACCAGCTCCCATTTTCAGCAGGGGATGGTCCACAAGAAGATTCCCGTTGTTCAGATCCACCGTGCAGAGATTGATCTCCCGCTTATCTAAAAAGATAAGGCTGACGCGGTTGTCCTTTATGGGAGAAGAAACGAATGTATTCCCGGGTCCTATCGCCATTTCGGGCCGGAATCCGCCGGCAACGTATGATTTTGTAAGGACAACGTGGGTTTTGTTGTTCCCTGCTGCGTCAAAGCCGAACAGGATAACCGGGCCGGATATCACGTAAAAGTCGGTGGAGTTTTCCGTTCGCGTGTTCGTTTTAGCAGGCGAGAACGGATCTTTCCCTACGGTTTTAGTTGTGTGGACCTCCGCCATATAACGTTGTTCAACAAAAACTAGGCTCCCTTTATCGGGAGTTTCGCAAATATCCGCAACGCCAAATCCTCCGTCTGGCAGCTCGTCGTAAAAGCGCAGCTTGTTGCTGTCGGCGGGCTGAAAGGTGTAATTGATAATGGTCCGTGGAGTATCATAGATCGGATCGAAATCCAGAGCGATAATTCCTATTCCCTCCCGGGCTCCCGGGCTGCCCATGATGCCTGTCAGGCGCACATGGCCATCGTTGAGAACCTTGACATTTACGCGGCGTCCGAGAAGGCCCACGGTTTTTTCGTTTCCCAGGAACTGGCGCTGTTCGAACGGGGCTCCGCTGCGCATATCGTAACGGGATACGGACATCGTATTTCCCTTCCGGCAACCCGGCATCACCATTGTACCTCTGTTATCAACCCATAAGCCGTACGATATATCCATATCGCTGTTAAACTGGAACGCAAGTGTATCCTGCCCCAGTCGCGCAAAGCGCTGATCGAGGAGAGTGGCGCGATAGATACGGGTAGGAGGGCGTGATTGGTTATTCTCACGACGGTAATCCACGGCATACACCAGAATGCGTGAACTGTCAGGAGAAAAACGAACCATGAACGGGCCACACCCCTTTCTTGAGCTATGCGATTCCTTGATCATCTCATCCTTTGTTCCTGGAACGGAGGCAAGGATCTGCGTTTCCATGGTATGGCCGTTGGCGACATCGAATGTATGGACGATGCACTCGATCGTATCAGGCTTCCTATAACGTGACGCGATTACAAAAGCGTTTCCATTATGTGCGAAGATCGTCATTGGAAATTCGTCGTCTGTTGAATAATACGAGGTGGACCAGACCGACTGGAGCATGGGATTGAGAAGCTCTACTATGCAACTGTCGGGAGTGGGGGAATGGAGAAAGAGCGTACTTCCACCGGTCAGGCTGGCATGAAGTGAAGGCACGTAAGCATCCCCAAAATACTCCGGTGCGTATCTGTAAGGATCAAACAATCCCAGCGACTGTGGTATATCGACAAATGTCCGATCCGAAACGACTTTCGTATTCTCAGAAACAACGATAGATCCGGCACAACCTCCGGCGACGAAACTGAAAAGAATGATTGCGATCAACATGGATCGCTGAGATGCGGAACTGAAATGCTCAAGTGGCATGGTAAACTGGATTAATTATGATAATAGGAGAAAAAGGAAGCTGGTTACGACTTTCAGTAGCGTTGTTGCGACCTGGTGATCACGGTCCGCTCTTCATCAGTATCTGCGGATGACAACGGGCGAGCATTAGATAATGGCATACAGTGCTGAAACCGTTAAAGAGGACAAAGATAGGCAGAAGGCTTGATATCAGACGCATTAATGGCAACCCTGCTGGTGTATCGGGCTACAGTATC
>JBDSJW010000088.1:0-6134 GCA_039917235.1 Kapaibacterium sp. (SeqCode)
CAAGACCTGATGTATTGGAGTTGAATAAACGGAACCAGGCAGAATCGAACAGCGGGCGGCGCCTGAAAGAACAAAGCGCAAAGCCCATCGAATCGATGGAGAGCAAGCAGGTTCTGACAATTATAAAGCATCGACAGCCGGGGGCCGTCGATGCCATGAACGCGTAACTTACTGAGAAATCGCGTCAGAGTGGCTCTGACGCAAGGTTTGCGGAGAGGTTGCGGTGATAAAAAAATTGGCGATAAACGGCAAACGGGGAGAACCGGTTTGCCCGTGCAGACCATCTCTCCCCGCCACCGATTCCCGGACCCCGTCCTGAAACGTGCCACCAATCCGGTTATTTCGCGATAATCAGCTTATGTGAGGCCACAAAGCCATCAGACGTTTCCATTCTGTAGAGATATGCCCCGCTCGACAGGCCGGAGAAGTTCAGCTCATAGCGATATCTTCCCGACTCCAGATGGGCATCCACCAGCCGCCGCACCTCCACGCCGCTCATCGTATGAAGCGTCAGCAGCACCCGCGTCGCCGTCCCCACGCCATACTCGATCACGGCGGCTCCGTTGCCGTTGCGGAAGCCATCCAGGAATGTATTCCGGTCGGCGATATCATCCGCTCCCGACTGAAGCTCCGGCACTTCCACCTGGATCACGTTGGAGCCGTCGAACGTCAGCGTATACGATTTCAGCGGCAACGGCGCCGGGCCGCGGAGCACCTTTCCATCGGCGTCGTAGCGGGAGCCGTGGCACGGGCACTCGAAGCGCATCAACGAGGCGTTGAAATCGCCGATGGTGCATCCCTGATGGCTACAGATCGGGGAGAGAGCGGTGATCTTCGTGGTGGAGGCGCGCGTCACGCGGATCTCCTTGCCGGCCACAACCAGCTTGACCGAGCCGCCAACATCCTTCAGCACCGGATACTGATCGAGCGTCAATGTATAGAGGCCGGAGAGCATCCCCTCTTTTCTGCTCAATGTGGGGACGCTTTTCCCCAGAAGCGCCATCGGCGCGGCCACCGCGATGATCGACGCGGTAAATATCTTCTCAAGAAATTCCCTGCGCGGCAGGAGATCCCTCTCTTCGTAGCTGTTCTTCATGACCTTGTTTCCGGATTGGGTTGAATGGGCCACCTAGGGTATACCCGGCCGTCTCTTCCATGCCCGAGGCATGCGGTGGATCAACGGCGGCCGGATGTACAACTATTGGAACAGGCACCATGCAGGGAGTTCCCGTCAACCGAATAGGTGTTACGACACTTAATTGTCAATCTAGCAATTTATTTTCGTAGGTGTTGCGACACCTAATTGCCGATCAAGCGATTTTTTTTTCGTCTTCTCCAGCCGGGAGATCCGGCCGAAAGACCCTTTCAATGGAGCGATCCCGCTATCGGGCGATGATCAGCTTATGCGATGCCACAAAGTCATCGGAGGTCTCCATCCGGTAGATGTAGGCCCCGCTCGCCAGGCCGGAGAGGTTCAGCTCATGACGATAGCGCCCCGCTTCCACACGCGCATCCACCAGCCGCCGCACCTCCACGCCGCTCATCGCATGGAGCGTCAGCAGCACTCTTGTCGCCGTCCCGATTCCGTACTCGATCACCGTAACCCCGCCGAGGGTTTCAAAGCTGTTCAGATAGGTCTCCTGATCGGCAATATCATCCACGCCGGAGGTAAGCCCCGCCACGGTGATCTGGATCACATTGGTCCCGTCGAACGTCAGCGTGTACGGGGTGAGCGGGCGGGTCGCCGGCCCGCGCAGGACCTTTCCGGTGGCATCGTACCGTGCCCCGTGACATGGGCACTGGAAACGCATGTTCGCGGTATCGAACGTCGCCACGGTGCATCCCTGATGGGTGCAGACCGGGGAAAGGGCGCTGATCACCGTCTCCGAGGCGCGGGTCACGCGGATCTCCTTGCCGGCCACCGTCAGCTTGATGGAACCTCCCACATTCCTGAGAACGGGATACTGATCCAGCGTGAGGGTGTAGAGGCCCTCCAGCATGCCGTTGCTGGAACTGATCACGGGAATGCTCTTCCCGAGAAGCCCCATCGGCGCCACGACGGCGAAGATCGACGCGGTAAATATCCTCTCCAGAAACTCCCGACGCGGCAGGGTATCCCTGCTCTCTCTGGTATTTGGCATGTACGTATTGAAAATGGCCTGACCCGGACCATACGCTCCCCTCCCCGCGCGCCTTGGACGGATGATGTGGGTTGGAACAACCATTGGCCGGGGATGCGATTACAAAAACAACGAAACAGGGGAAAGTTCTCGCTGACACGGCGAATAAAATGCAACCGGGTCATCGGACTGCGGGCTTTCAATGTACGAAGAGCCCGGTTCGATTCCATGGCGCGCGGTGAAATCGGACCCATGAGACCTTCTCCAGCACCCAGGAATGAATGCTCCGCCGCCCGATTTCGTTACAGACGAAGACGTTCGTGAATCGGTATCTTCCACGGCCCAGCCCCCTTCTGCTCCCGCGGCTGGCGGCCCCCGAAACGATGGCGACCGATCAATATATGCTCCCCCCGATGAGTCAACAGGCACCAGACAACACAGCGCGCGCGACGATCTCACGAAGCCACGCGGTCGCCGGCGAGGAGATTATCGCACTGCTCGGCATCGATCCGCTCACCGGCCACGATGAGGCACGGGTTCAGGAGATGCGAGATCAGTACGGCTCCAACGCGCTTCCGGAACCGCGCCGACAATCGAAGCTGGCCCTCTTTCTGGAGCAGTTCAACAACCCGCTGATCTTCATCCTCTTCGGCGCCGCCATCCTTACCTCCATCGTCTCCGACGTGGCGGAGGCAGTCACCATCTTCTTTGTGGTGATTTTCAACGCGGTGATCGGCTATGTGCAGGAACAACGCGCCGGCGAGCGATTGAAGGCGGTAAAGGGCCTGACCGCCCCGCATGCACGGGTGGTACGGCAGGGAGAGCAGCGATCCATTGCGACGGAAGATCTGGTGATGGGGGATATCGTCCTGCTGGAAAGCGGCGTCCGCGTGCCGGCCGATCTCCGGCTGATTGAGTCAACCGAGCTGCGGATCGATGAATCGATGCTCACCGGCGAGCCGCTTCCATCGCTGAAGAACGCCGCCGATATCCTTGGGACAACGACGCCGCTCGGCGATCGGCTGAACATGGCGTTCGCCGGAACCACCGTCCGAAAAGGACGCGGCCGGGGAATGGTGACCGGACTTGGAGAAAGCTCGGAGGTAGGGAAAATATCCAAGGGGATCAACGACGCGGAGGAGACCGTATCGCCGCTTCAGGAGCGGCTTGGGAAGTTCGGGAAGATCATGGCGATCGGCATCACGGTGATCATCGCGGTGATCTTCGCGATCGGCCTGATGCGCGATTACGACGCCACCACGATGCTCCTGACATCGATCGGCCTGGCCGTCTCCGCCATCCCCGAGGGGCTGCCGATCGCCGTGACCGTGGCGCTCTCGATCGGCGTCTTCAAGATGGCCCGCCGCAATGCCATCGTCAGAAAGATGAACGCCGTGGAGACGCTCGGCTCCACCACCGTAATCTGCTCCGACAAGACCGGCACCCTTACCAGAAATCAGATGACCACGGTGATGATCGCCACGGATGACCGGATCTTCACCCTTACCGGCGGCGGCTACGATCCCACCGGAACGATCCTTGACGATGCTGGAGACCCCGTGATTCCCCGCGAGGGCCTGCCGCTGGCATGGACGCTCCGCACCGGCTTGCTCTGCACGGAATCATCGTTTCATGCCGCCGCGGACGGGACGCGGGAGTTGATCGGCGACCCAACCGAGGGGGCGATGATCGTGGCGGCGGAGAAATCGAATATCGTGGAACGGGAGATGAAGCGCTGGAAGGTCCGGCTGGCGCTGCCGTTCGAGTCGGAACGGATGTTTATGGCGGTCAGAATCGACGACGGCGCGGAGAGCTTCTATCTGATCAAGGGCTCGGTGGAACGGCTTATCGAGATGTGCGATCGCGAGCTGCGCTACGAGGGGCCGCGGCCGCTGGATCGCGCCTGGATCGAGGAGCGGCAGACGCAGCTTTCGGGGCACGGTCTCAGGGTGATCGCCACGGCATATCTCCCGGTTTCCACCGATGAGGAGATCGACCCTCTCCAGATTCGCGACTGCATTTTCACGGGGCTTCAGGGGATCGAGGACCCGCCGCGCGAGGAGGCACGGGCCGCAGTGGCGGCGGCGCATGACGCCGGAATCAAGGTGGTGATGATCACGGGAGATCATATCGCCACCGCAGTTTCAATCGCCCGCCAGCTTGGCCTCGGCAACGGCCGACCGCCGGTAGCGATAGCGGGAGCCGAGCTGGAGGCGATGAGCGATCATGAGCTGTACGACCGCGTGCTTGGGATCGATGTCTATGCCCGCGTTGCGCCGGAACACAAGCTGCGGATCGTCAGCCAGCTCCAGAAACAGGGACAGGTGGTGGCGATGACCGGCGATGGCGTGAACGATGCGCCGGCGCTGAAGCAGTCGGATATCGGCATCGCCATGGGGAGCGGCACCGACGTGGCACGGGAGGCGGCCGCGATGGTGGTGCAGGACGACAGTTTCGCGACGATCGTATCGGCAATCCGCTACGGCCGCGTGATGTTCCGCAACCTCCAGCATATGGTCCTCTACGTCCTGACAACATCCACCGGCGGCATGCTGACCCTGGCCGCGGCGGTCGTCCTTGGCTTTCCCCTTCCAATGATCGCCGTCCAGCTTCTCTGGATCAACCTCGTCACCGACGGCACAAGCACCATCCCGCTCGCCTACGAACGGGAACATGGCAACACGATGACCGATCCACCGCGAAAGCGTTCCGAGGGGCTGCTGAACGGGGAGATGGGGGAACGGATCATCGGCGTGGGGATGATCATGATGTTCGGGACGCTTGCGGTGTTCGAGCTTGTGCTGAAACATCATGGCTACACCGTCCTTGCCGACGATATCCCGGCGGGCGTCCTTATATCGGCGCGGACGGCGGCGTTTACCACGCTGGCGCTGTTTCAGATCTGGAACGTTCATAACTCACGCGCGCTCAAACACTCGATTTTCCAGATCGGCATCGCCGGCAACAGGCCGCTGCTGGTGGTCACGATCATCGCGGTTCTGTTGCAGGTGGCGGCGGTGGAAGTCCCGTTCATGCACAACCTTCTCAGCACCACCGGCATGACCCGCAACGAGTGGTTCCTCTGCGTCGGCGTCAGCCTGTCGCTGGTGGTGATGGTGGAGTTGCGGAAGTGGGGCGGACGGGTTTATGAGGGAATCAAGGCACGTGAGGCGGCGGAACGGAACGCAGGGGCGGGGAGGAGATCATGATGACGGACCCATACGATCAACGCGACTATCGATGCAGGCTGGAGTGGGGGAGCGACGGAGCCGGACGTGGAGCGGCGCGGGGGGATATCCTGGTGATCGTCGATACGCTCAGCTTCTCCACCACGGTGGCAACGGCGGTTGATCGCGGGGCGATCATCCATCCCTGCGGCCGCGCTGATGATATCGGGGAGATCGCCCGTCGCGTCGGCGGCGAGGCGGCCGTCGGCAGACGCGATGTTCCGTCGAAGGGTCGCTTCTCACTCTCGCCGGGGACGTTCACCGGAATTGCGGCCGGAACACGCGTGGTGCTGGCATCACTCAACGGAGCCACATGCAGTCGCCACGCGGACCATGTTCAGCATCTTTTCGTGGGGGCGCCGGTGAACGCCGGCGCCGTGGCCCGCGCGGTAAACGATCTGCTGAAACTGAGCGATATCGGCGTGACGGTGGTGGCCTGCGGGGAGCGATGGGAACGGCCGGGGGAGGATGGCCCGATGCGGATGGCGATCGAGGATCATCTTGGCGCGGGGAGCATCATCACCTCACTGACCTGCGAAAAATCCCCCGAGGCGATGCTGGCGCAATGGGGATTTGAAAGCGCACGCCCAATCTTCACGGAGATCATCGCCGGATGCGGCAGCGGTCGTGAGCTGATTGAGAACGGCTTCGGGGATGATGTGGCGCGCGCCGCGCGGCTGGATATCTACAACACGGTTCCGACGATGCGCGATGGGACGTTGATGCAAATGCAGTAGTAGCCGCCACTGCTGTAGCAACTGGCACTACACCCGTCGGGGCAGGTCTC
>JBDSJW010000089.1:0-6940 GCA_039917235.1 Kapaibacterium sp. (SeqCode)
GACGGGGATAGACTCCGTGACCGGATGGTGGAACAGCCTGACGCCGGTGGATCTGGATGATGACGGGGACATGGATTACATCGTCGGCAACATCGGGTTGAACTGGCGCTACAAGACATCGCCGGAGAGCCCGATCGAGGCGTACACGCTGGACTTTGACGGCAATGGAAGCCTGGACTTTATCCTCACATATTTCGATCAGCACGATCAGCGGCGCTATCCCGTCCCGGATCGGCCGCGGATGATCACCCAGATCCCGAGCATCCAGGCCAAGTTCAACACCTACGGCAGTTACGGCCACGCCGGCCTGGAGCAGGTGATCCCGAAGGCAAAGCTCGACTCCGCCTACAAGCTGACGGCGACGACATTCGCGACAAGTTGGGTGGAGAATCTGGGCAACGGGAAATTCGCGGTTCACCCCCTGCCGGGCATCGCCCAGTTCTCCCCGACATTCGGCACCGTTGCCGAGGATTTCGACGGGGATGGAAAGATGGATATCCTGCTGACGGGAAATTTCTACGACGGCCCGGAGCCGCTGATCCCGCGCCGCGACGCCGGATGCGGGCTGATGCTGAAGGGGGACGGCAAGGGAGGATTCACCCCGCTGACAATGGCTGAAAGCGGGATTGTGACCCGCGGCGACGCGCGCGCCATTGCCACGGTACGGGGGGGAAAGAACGGCAACACGCTCTATGAGGTGATCACCAACAGCAACGGCCCGGTTCAGACATTCGCCAGGGATGCCGGGGCGGTGGGAGGAAGGCTGTTCACGGTGGACCGCGCATTCCACTGCACGCACGCGCTGGTCAAATTCGACGACGGCCACATCCGTCGCTACGAGTTCCCAACAGGTTCGGGCTACCTTTCGGCCGGCTCACCGACGTTCATGGCAACGCCGAAGATGGTATCAGCCACGCTGTACAGCGGCGCGAACGTGATCAAAGAGATTGTTTTCTGATACTGATGGAGTTCACATTAATCTCACGGACAATGGCTATGCATAACTTCTCCTACACCCCGCTGCTGCGGATGCTGGCCCTCTGCGCCGCCGTTGCGCTGCTGATGGCGCCGCGAGCGAGCGCGCAGAAGCATATCCAGGATATGGACGACAAGGTCGATTCGATCTATATGCAGAGCGGCGCCCGCTACATCCACGAATGGAACAGGCTGATCACCGATGTGATGATCGATGACGGCTGGTCCCCGCCGATCGCGACGCGATACTACGCCTACGCCAACGTCGCGGCGTTCCAGGCGGCGATGCCCGGCTTCCCGATGTGCAGGTCGCTGGAAGGGCAGCTTGCCGGTCTGAAGGATGTCCCAAAGCCCGATCTGAAGCAGACGTACGACTGGCGCGTCTCGGCGATAGCGGCATATCAGAAGATCACCAAGAAGCTCCTGGCCCGCTCCTATCGTTCCGACAGCCTCTACGCGCTCCATATGCAGCAGATCGCCGCCACCGGCGTTCCGGCTGATGTGATCGATCGCTCAAAGTTGTTCGGCGAGTCGGTCGGCGATCATATCATCAAATGGCTGATGACCGACGGGTATGTGAATATCACCGCCCGCAGCCGCTACGTAATCCCGAAGGGAACGGGGATGTGGGAGCCGACCGAGCCCGATTTCAAGGAGCCGGCCGATCCGTTCTGGAACACGATGCGCCCGATGACCCTGACCACGGCGGGCCAGTTTCCGCCGGACCCTCCCGCGAAGTTCAGCGCCAATCCGAAATCGGAGTTCCACAGGAACGCCAACGAGGTCTTTCAGACCGGCAAAAACCTCACGGACGAGCAGCGAACTATCGCGCTCTACTGGAACGACAACCCGATCACCACGCGGCATTACGGCCATCTGATGTACACGGTGCGGTGGATGACGCCGCCGGGACACTGGATCAATATCACCCGCGAGGTATCGGAGAAGAAAGGGCTGGGGATGATCGAATCGCTTGAGGCGTATACGCTGGTTTCGATAGCGGTGTACGATGGGTTTATCTCCTGCTGGACGGAGAAGTATCACTCCAACGTGATCCGGCCGATCAGCTACATCCATCGCTATATGGACAGCACCTGGGAGCCATTGATCCAGACCCCTCCGTTCCCCGAACATTCCAGCGGCCACTCCACCATCTCGGCGGCGGCGGCCACCATCCTGACCCATCTGCTCGGCGAGTTCTCCTTCACCGACAGCACCACGCTCCTGATCGGATTTCAGCCGCGCACGTTCAAGAACTTCATGGAGGCGGCGCGGGAGGCGGGAATGAGCCGTCTTTACGGCGGCATTCACTACAGAACCGGCAATCAGGCCGGCACGAAGAATGGCGTACAGGTGGGCGAGTGGGTCTTTCAGAAGGTTCACACCCGGATCTGAGCGGATCAGCAGATATTGTCTGATACCAGGCTGTTGTATTATTTCCGATGCTCAGACTGTTCAAGGACGAGCAGCCGCACAGCGGCCGAATCTGAGCGAATGCGGCGTCCTTGTGGACGCCGCAGTGAGCGAATGATGAATGTCGGGGGACGTTTGAAACGTCCCCGGACGCCGCGGATGACGTCCTTCAACAGTCTGATACAGCAACGGCCATCCTCTCCCATGCGGATGGCCGTTGCCGTTCAATCAGATGCCGATGATATCACCGCACCCGGAATATCCCGCCATCGCGGACGCGATCCCCATCGCGAAGCGTCACCACATAGATTCCCGGAGCCAGATTCCCGCGCTCGATATAATCGCCGCTGACAACGTTATCAATCCTGAGCAGATCGCGCCCCAGCAGATCATGAACGATCAGGGTTGGATGCTTCCCGCCCATATCGGCCGGCAGCTCGATGCGCGACCGATCGGCGCAGGGATTGGGAGCAAAGCTCACCGCGGAGGCATTCCGTACGGGCTCATCGACTGATGACGGTGCCTTGTAGGAGAAATGATAGATCATCCCATCGGCCGGCGTTCCCCCCATCGGATAATATCCCTGTTTCCGATCGGTGCCGGGTTTGAGGGGATTTCCGGTGAGATGGAATGTGTTATAGTAGACCGAAAAATCGGCGCTGGCGACAAAGCCGCCGATTGCCGGGCCGGAGTAGCTGTAATACGCGGCGGTGCCGGTGACGTGATTAGGCCCCACGTGAACCTCCATGCTGTTATCCTTCTGGCTCAGCCACATCTGCACGTTCACAAAATCCCCGACGGGATTTCCCACCATCCTCATATTCTTCCACTGAACCTTGAGCACCTGCTGGCCGGGATCGCCATCCAGCCGGTAGGATATCGATGATGTGCTGTCCCGCCACGCAAGCATCGACACAAACGCGTCGAAGCTGTAAATCCTGTCGGCCGGGGCAATGGCGATAAATCCGGAGGAGAAGATATAGACGGTGGCCGGCGAACTCTGAAAATCGAACCGCGTGCCGAACGCTTCCATCGTAAATGGAATGCTGACGCCGTAGCCGACCGTATCGGGCATGTTGCTTACCACGGTGGCATCGGTCAGCTCGGTGTAGGTTCCGGCGCTGGTGGAGGGAGTGTAGTACGTCTGCGCGGAGAGCGCGCCGCCACCGCAGAGTAACAAAACAAGGGCGAGGGCATACATTAGGCTTCGCATAATCATAAAACCGGATATGATGATTGGATTGTCGATGGCGCGGTTCCCCATCACGACGGATTTCCGCCGAAAAAACAGGCGCGCATTGTCTGTGCCGGCCAATATGCGCGATGAGCACAATCGCCGGCAATCATCTCTCCGCGCGATTTGATGTTTCAGAGATGGCGCTGGAGATACGTTGGAGCGTTGCATCGTATCACGTCACGTCCGGGCAGGTTTTAAACCTGCCCCGACAACTCCACTGATTGCGACTGACTACGATAACTCCACTGAATTCAGCTGCGACGCGATCGGATTTCTTATTTCAGCAGTACACAACAAAACATCCCGTTTGAAGTTTCTATGGCCGCGAGCAACGATCTTTTCGATCTGATTAAATCACTCTCAAAATCGGAAAAGCGATATTTCCGGATTTCCGCCATGGCCGGAACAGGCACAAGCAAATACATGCACCTGTTCGATCTGATTGATGCGCGGGACCATTACGATGAACAAGCGGTGCGCGCCGCGTTTGCCGGAACATTCACCGTGCGCCATTTCTCCGCGGCGAAATATTATCTCTACAATGCCATCCTCCGCTCGCTCCACCTCTACGCCGCCGACCGCTCGATTGATGTGCAGGTGATGACAATGCTCCATCAGGCGAAAATCCTCTTCGCGCGGAACCTGTTCCGGCAGTGCGACAAGATGATTGCCAGGGCGCGGGAGATGGCGGTGGAGCATGAGCGGTGGCATCTGGCGGTCAGCGCGCAACGGCTGGAATATGAGCTGCGGACGCGCCAGGGAGCAAGCGCTCAGGAGACGATCGAGCAACTGCTTCAGGAGACAGCGCGCTACGCCGATGCCTGGCGGAGCGAGTTGGAGCAGTGGACAATCTATACCCGCCTGCTGACCCGCATCAGGATGGTCGGCGCGCCCAGAAACCATGAGCAGCTCGCCGCCTTTCGCGACCAGCTCCATCCCGATCCCGACCGCGAGGCTCTCCCCCCCACCTCGCCGTCGGCGGCGATCTATCATCTCTTCAGCATCGCGATCTGCCAGGAGGCGGGGGGGGATTGCCGGGGCGCGCTCGGCTCCTACCGCGCCATGCTCCCGATTATCCGATCCAGCCGCATCTGGCTCCGCTCAAAACAGGTCGGCCTGTCGCCGGTTCTCTACAACATCTGTCTGCTGGCGATCAAGGCGCGCGATGTGGATTGCTTCTTCGAGCATCATCCGCTGCTGATCGATCTGACCGAGAAATCGCCGGAAAGCCCGCACTACGAATCGCATATCCTGGCGCTGGCGCTTCTCCCCGATCTCCACGCGAACATGGGTGATTTCCCGGCGGCGCTGGCCGCATCGGCCGATCTGGTGCGCGCCATGAGCATGGCCGGGGGAACGCCCGATGTGCTGCGGGAGGCATATCTGAATCTCCTCCTCCTCTCCATCCATTTCGGCCTTGGCGATTACTCGCGGTGCGTTGACTATCTGGCGCTGGTCCTCGCGGGCCGACCGAACGATCTCTCCCCCGCCAAGTACGGGCTGGCACGAGCCTACCAACTTATCGTCCACTTCGAGCTGGGGGATGATGATCTGCTTGTCTATCTGCTCCGATCCGCCCACCGCTATTTTATCGCGAATCGTGGCGGGTACGGATCGGAGGAGGCAATCATCACATTTATCAGGAAAGCCCTCAGAAGCCGGGCCGGCGGCACCCCTCCCGATCTGTTCCGCGAACTGCTGGAGGCCATTGCCCCGCTCCGCGATGATCCGTTCGAGAGCGTCTTTCTCCACGGAATCGACCTGATCGCGTGGCTCGAAAGCAAGGTCCGGAATCGGCCGTACGCCGAAATCGTGCGGGAGCAGTTCTTCGCGGAGCAGACATCCGACTGATTTCTCCACGGAAATCGTCGGATCTTCACGCCATGACCATCACTTCCATTTCCCAGTTTCATGGGGCATAACCATATTGCGCCCGGTAGTTGGGGCAGGTTTGAAACCTGCCCCGACGTTCCACAACTGCTCGGCTCTCCACCAGCGTTCTCTCTTGTCTCGCAGGCGGCACATCAAATCTTTTCGGCCGACGCGATCAACCTGTTGCACACATCATGAACTTCGGCTTTCTGGACAGCTCTCTCAGCTCTGGACAATTCATACTGCTTATCCTCTGCCTTCTCATCGCGCTCGGATTCGAAGTGGTTAATGGCTTTCACGATACGGCCAACGCCGTGGCAACGGTGATCTACACGCGATCGCTGAAGCCGGGGGTGGCGGTGGTATGGTCGGGGATCTGCAATTTTCTCGGGGTGTTTGTCGGCGGCATCGCGGTGGCGCTCGCCATCGTTCATCTTCTTCCGATCGATCTTCTGGTATCCAACGGCGCCAGCGGTGGCCTTGCGGCGGTGCTTGCGCTTCTGGTGGCGGCGGTGCTCTGGAATCTGGGGACATGGTTCTACGGACTGCCGTCGTCCAGTTCGCATACGCTGATTGGCGCGATTCTCGGCGTCGGCCTGGCAAATTCTCTCCTTCCGGGGCATACCCTCGGGAGCGGCGTAAACTGGGGGAAGGCGGAGGATATCGGGTTTTCTCTTCTCCTCTCGCCGCTGGTCGGGTTCTCGATGGCGGCGCTCCTCCTCTGGCTCTCCAAGCGATTTCTCCGCCAGCCCTATCTCTACGAACCGACCACGGATGGGGCCGCGCCCCCCAAATGGATCCGATCAATTCTGATATTGACATGCACCGGCGTCAGCTTCGCGCACGGCTCGAACGACGGACAGAAAGGGGTCGGGCTGATAATGCTGGTGCTGATCGCGATCCTGCCGGCGCATTTCGCGCTGAATCTGGAATACAGCCCGGAGCAGATGGCGCGAACCACGCGGGCGGCCGTCGGCATTCAGACGGTGCTCCGCCAGCATGTTCAGAACGCTCCCGAGGGCACCATGATCCTTCCGGTGCAGCAACCCTCCCCTTCCGCGGTTATCCCGGCGACCGGCTCCCTTTCCGACAGGCTTGAGACGATCCGGGTGAGGCTGGAGAAGAGGACATCGCTTTCAACATTGCCGGACAGCATGCGGTGGGAGCTGCGGAAGAGCATTCTGGAAGTGGACAATCTGCTTGCCGGGCTGGAGAAGAGCGGAGCGCTCCATCTCTCCGCCGATCAGGCACGGACGATGAAGCAGAACAGGAACGATCTCCGCGCCATCACCGACTACGCGCCGCTCTGGGTACTGATTGCCGTGGCGGCGGCGCTGGGGCTGGGAACGATGATCGGCTGGCAGAGGATCGTGGTGACGGTTGGTGAGAAGATCGGCATGAGCCATCTCAGCTACGCACAGGGAGCGGCGGCGGAGCTTGTGG